>CAIUPC010000412.1 GCA_903900905.1 uncultured Acetobacteraceae bacterium | reverse complement strand
CCAGCGTCGGCACCGTCAGCGCCTGCATCTGATCGACCAGGTCATACAGCGACGGGCGCTCTTTCTGCACCCCAAGCTGGGTGTTGCGCGCGCCGATGGCGGAGTGTTCGGACAACTGCTGCTTAAACTCGGCGAAGCCGCGCGGATCTTTGTTCTCGAACTGCACCCGGGTCGGGCCATAGGCGTATTTCTCGGCGAAGGCGCGGATGCCTTCGGCATCGAGGAAGGCGGCCACGGCATCGACCTCAGACCGGAATTTGTCGCTCGCGCCCTTTTCCGCCCCGTAGCCGCAACCGGCGACGACCAGCGACAGAGCACGGTCCGGATGGCGGAAGCCGAAATGCAGGGTCGCGAAACCGCCCATCGACAGGCCCACGACATGCGCCTTGGCGATGCCCAGCGCATCCAGCACGGCAGCGATGTCATCGGCGGCGCGGGCCTGGGAGTATTTCGACACATCATCCGGCACATCCGACGGCGGATAGCCGCGCGCGGCATAGGTGATCGCCATATAGCGCTGCCCGAAATGCCGCATCTGCGGCTCCCACGCGCGGTGATCGCCGGCGAATTCGTGGACGAAGATCACCGGCGTGCCGGAGCCGGAGACCTCGTAATACAGCTGCACACCGTCATTGGTCGTTGCGTATGGCATGGGACGTCCTTTCAAACGGCGGTGGCGACAACCGCCTCGGCCAGGGAATTATCAACCGCGATCTCATACGGCGTGCCGGGATCGACGAACCCGCCGGAGACCAGGCTGGCGCGCAGCCGATCATAGCCGGCGCGCGGGAGGATGGGGGTGTCGCTCCAGATGCCGAGGGATTTGTAGCGGGCGCAGGCAGCTTCGAGGATGGCGAGCGGCACATCGGGGAAGAAGCTTCGCACGGCGGCGGCGATCTCCGCGCCCGAAGCGGTGGCGACCCATTGCTGGGTGCGATGGATGGCGCGGACCATGCGGGTCAGCTCGTCCCGGCGCTCCGTCAGCACGCCGCGGCGGGCATAGAAGGTGGTGTAGCTGGTGGGGCCACGATTGGCGGCGGCGTACCAGATATGGCCGGTGCCGGCCGAGACCAATGCGGTTACGAAGGGTTCGAACACCTGCACCACGTCCAGTTCGCCGGCGGCGAGCGCGGCGCAGTTCTCCGCCATGGTGCGATTGTCGATCCGGGTCAGCGCCGCCGGATCGGTGCCGGCGCGGCGGAGGTCCTCCTGCAGGCACATCCAGGGCGTCGGCACCTCGCTGACAGTGGCCACACGCAAGCCGACCAAATCGGCCAGTTTGAAATCGGGCCGGGGCTCGCGGCCGACAAGCAGGAAGGGGTCGCGGGTCACGACCTCGGCGAAGCAGACGAGATCGCAGCCGGGCACCTGGTGATAGGTCTGCATGACCCGCATCGGGCCACCCCAGCAGACATCGGCGGCACCGCCGAGAATACTGGTGGCCGCATCGCCCGGGCGCGGGGCGGAGACGAAATTCACTTCCACGCCCTCCTGCGTGTAAGCCCCGCGCGATAAAGCGGCGTAGAACGGGGCGTAGAACAGCCCGCGCAGAGATTCCTGTAGCGTGATCGCCATGCCCACCCTCCTCATGCCCCAAACAGAGCCAATCGTTGTATCGCCGTCCGCTGCCTGTGCCCGACACGCGTTAAACGAAGGGCGATGGCTTCAAATCACGTCATCCCCGGACAATCACGTCATCCCCGGACTTGTTCCGGGGACCAATCGCGGCACCGGCGGAAGTCTTGGTCCCCGGGACAAGCCCGGGGATGACGATTTTGAAGCCGTGGTCGCCCGATTGTGAAGCCGTGGTCGCCCGATTGTTAAGCCCATGCCCCGCGCGCGCCGTCATGTGACCCCTTATTCATGCTCAAACGCGTCATCGGATATATCCGTGGGCGCCGGCTCACCGGGAAGGTCGGGCGGAATCGATAGCGGCGTCAACGCGGCCAGTGAAAAATATCCGCTGAGCCGCTGCGCCCGCATCCCGGCGGCGAAGCCGCGGCAGGTGCGGCTCCAGAGTTCGCCGATAGCGAAGTCCGGCTGAAAACGTCCCTCGGGCAAGCCAACCAGCGTCGTATGCCCCCCGGGCGCCAAAAACGCCGCCACCACCACCACACCCGCGGGGTCGCGCAATTTCAGCACCGCCGGCTGGGTGGTGCGGTTGTCCACCTCCAACCGGCCCTGGCCTTTGCCGCGGCGCTGCAGAATCTCCCCGTTCTCTGGATTGCCACCCGCATGATACGCGCAATAGGCCCGATGCGCGGCGGCGGCGTTGCCCGGCGTGAGGCGAGAGGCCTCGATGAACCCCGTCGCGGTGTCAGTGGTGCGAATTTCGATCAGGCCATTCGGGCGCAAGAGCCGCAGCGCCTGGACGCTGCTGAAAGGCGGCAACCGGCCAGCGGGGAGGAAGGCATCCGTCGTGTCGTCCCGCCGCCATAGAACCGTCGGCCCGGCCGCCGGGGTAATGTAAAAATTGGGGTTGCCGACGAGACGGATGGGAATCGCGGACTCATTCGCGGCCTGCAACTGGGCCGGTGCGGCCGGGGCGACAACCGGCGCCCGGGCCGGTATCGGCGGGCCAGGCGGCAATGGCGGCAGGGCGGTCAGATGGCGCGCCACCTGCACCACGCCCACCGTCAGCACCACGCCGAGGCCCAGCCACACCGCCCAGTGCAAATCCGACGCGCGCGGCTGGCGCATGGGTATCGGCGGCGGCGTGGCCTCCCGCGGCGGGGGCATGACGCCGGGCTCCCATTCCTCCTGCGCGGCACGGCGGGCCTGGCGGTCGTAAGCCGCGCGGCTGTCAAGGTCTGACAGCACGTCATAGGCGTGCTTCAGCGCCACGAAAGCGTCGGTATTGCCGGTCCCCGGCACATCCGGGTGCAGCAGCCGCGCTTTCGTGCGGTACGCCGCCGCGATCGCTTCCGCCGTGGCGGCGAAATCCAATCCCAGGCGGGCGTAATAGCCCTCGGGGTCGAAAAGCGTGCGCGGCGGTATCGAGGGGGCGATCGGGGTCTGCCTTGTCGGATGGGAACGTCCCCGCTACTCAATTTTCCGCCGCCGCGCCACTCCGGCGTCGGTCCGGCCCATCAAGGCGGAGTTGCCCGTGCCAGCCAGACCATCCGAGGCACGCCGCCGGCTCGGCCTGATCGTGCTGCTCGCCGGGGGCTTCCTGCCGCCGGTCGATTTTTTCATCGTCAACGTGGCGCTGCCATCGATCCATGCCGGCCTGAACACCGCGCCGGCGGAAACCCAGCTGGTGATCTCCGCCTACGCCGCCGGCTACGCCGTCTTCCTGATTACCGGTGGTCGGCTGGGCGATCTGTATGGCCGCCGGCTTATGTTCATCCTGGGCATGACCGGCTTCGGCCTCGCCAACCTGATCTGCGGCATTGCCCAGTCCCCGGTGCAACTGCTCGCCGGCCGGGTGGTGCTGGGGCTCTGCGCCGCGATGGTGCAGCCGCAGGTGCTGGCGACCATGCGCGCGCTTTACACCGAGGAGCGTGAGCTGGCCCGCGCCATGAGCCTGTACGGCATCATGATGGGCATGGCCGCTTTTACCGGGCAGTTCGCGGGCGGGGCGCTGATTGCCTGGAACCCGTTCGACCTGGGCTGGCGCGTGGTGTTCCTGCTGAAACTGCCGCTCTGCGCGGCCATGGTCGCGGCTGCCTGGCATTTGCTGCCGGAGACCAGCGCGACACAGCGCGTACGCCTCGATTTCGGCGGCGCCGCCTTGCTGTCACTGGCGCTGGCCTGCCTGGTGCTGCCGCTGTCGCTCGGCCGCGATCGCGGCTGGCCCGGCTGGGTTTTCGCCGTCCTCGCTATTGCCCCGGTGATCATTGCCGTTTTCCTGCGGTTCGAGGCCTGGCTGACCGCGCGCGGCGGCATGCCGCTGGTCGATCTGCGCCTGTTCGCCATCCCCACCTTTCGCCGCGGCATCCTGGTGGGCACGCTGTTTTTCTTCACCACCTCGTTCTACTTCCTGTTCGGCATTTACCAGCAGATGGGGCGCGGGGTGCCGCCGCTTTGGACCGGGCTGGCGATCATGCCCTATGGCATCGGGCTGTTCCTGGGCCCGGTCTGCACCGCCCACCTGGTGCGCCTGCGGCCGCGGCTGCTATCGATCGGCATGGCCATCCAGGTCAGCTTCTACACCGTTGTCGGCGGGCTGATCTGGTTCGGCGTTGACGGTTGGGTGCTGTCGGCCACGGTCTTCCTGGCCGGATTCGGGCAGGGCATTGCCTTCCCGCGGCTGTTCAACACCGTCCTCGGCGATATCCCGCCGCATCAGGCCGGTCTGGCCGCCGGCATCCTCAATTCCGCGCTGCAAGTCGGCGCCGCCATCAGCGCCGCCTGTATCGGCAGCCTGTTCTTCTCCGTGCTTGGGGATGGCAGTGGGGAGCGGGCCTATGGCCACGCCTTCGCCGTCGCGCAATGGACCCTGACCGCGGCTTTGGCCGTGGCGGCGCTGATCGCCATCCCGCCGCGCCGGAAGCGGGTTACGCCATCGCCCTGAAACCGGCTTGCAGGCAGGTCCCTTCCGCGCGTATTGAGTCGATCCATGCAAAGACACCGTAAGATCGCCCCCGCGTCGCGCCTCCTGCTGATATGCGGTGGCACATTGCTGCTTGCCGGCTGTGACAGCGGGGCCATGACCCGCACCTTCGGGTTGTCCCGTGAGGCACCGGACGAATTCTCGGTCACCACCCGCGCGCCGCTGTCGATGCCGCCGGATTTCAACCTCCGCCCGCCGCGCCCCGGCGCACCGCGGCCGCAGGAACAGTCGGAGCAGTCGCAGGCCGAGGAAATCCTTGTGCCCCAGACCGCTCTGGCCGGCCCCCGCACCGCCGCGCCCAGCGCCGGCCAGGCCGCGCTGCTCAGCCAGACCGGCCCCAGCGCGCCCGGCGACATCCGCCGCAAGGTCGACGCCGACGCTCGCAACGACCAGGCCGATGACGGCTTCGTCGACAAGCTGCTGTACTGGCGCAAGCCCGACGCCAAACAGGCGGTCGTCGACCCCGACCGGGAAGCGCAACGGCTGAAGCAAAACGCGGCCCTGGGTCAGTCGCAGGACAGCGGCGAGACCGCGATCATCCAACAGCACCGCCAGGGCTGGTTCCAAAAGCTGTTTAACTGGATGTGATGCAAGCCGGCGCTCCGCCCGTGTCCCGCCCCCCGCATTTCGTCCAGACCGCAGGCGCGCCCGTCTTCATCGGGCAAGGCAACGGCGCGCTGACCTGCCGCTGCGGCCAGTCGGAGCTTGTGCGCGGCTACGACCCGCGCGCCTTCCTCGCCGTCGATTTCCAGTGTGCCGCCTGCGGCGCCATCACCACCACGCCGGGCCTGTCCGCTCTGGCTACGCCGCCCACATCGATCATCCCGCTGGAGCGTATCGGCGAAACCAGCGCCCATGGCACCCCCATACAAGCCGGCGCGGTCCTTGCCGGGCGGGAGGAAATCGATCGGCTCACGATGCTGTATCAGCCGCGTCAGCAGCCGACACCGGAGATGACCGTCTCCGCCGCCTTCCTGGACGCGATGGAAGCCGATTACGACCGCCTCACCGGCGGCCTGCTGGCGGAGCATACGGCCGCGCTGAACGCCGCCGATGGCGGGGTCGCACCGGGGTTGAAGACCCATGCCTTGCTCTGGGCGCTGCGCACCCTGCGCACCGATCTGGGGCAGCCGGGATGGAGCTGCGCCGGCACCGATGCCTATGCCGTGGCAACCGCCCATATCGGCGCGTTCCGCTATTTCACCGATTGCTGGTCGCACCATCCTTTGTTCCCCATGATGGCCAAGGCCGCGGCCGATACCGGCTTTTCGTTGCACGGGCTCGCCCCCTACGCCGCCGCCAAGGCCCTCGCCGACTCCGGCAACCGGGTCGGCTTTTCCGTGCCCCAGGACGGTTCGGAGCGGGTGCGCGATTTCCATATCGCCATCGGGCCGAACGAGCGCATGGCCTGCGTGATCGATGTGTTTGACCGGTTCGAATGGCCGAATACCCCGCTGCCCAGCGCGGCCACCGTGCACGCTGCGGTGCGGGAGCGGCTGGAGGCATCGAAGGCGCGGGTTAATCTCAAACACCCTGGCATGCTGATATTGTCGCCTGGGCCGTTCGATACATCGCTCGATCAGCCGACAGTGGACGCGATCATTGACCTGATGCGGACGCAGGGCCGGCGCTATCGCGGGCTGTCGGGGATGGGGATCATTCTGGCGAAGGTGAAGGCGTCCTGGCAGCCGGACACGGTGGCATTTGGCTACACGTTCTATCCGTTGCCCAATCCCCGGTACACGGGTGCTGGGGTGACGCAGTTTTCGGCGGGGCCATTATAAGGCCCATCCGCTCCGCTTCCCACACCGCCGAACAGCCGCTACCGTCCCCCTCCAATGGGCAGAACGAACCCAAGGGGAGCAAACACCATGACCATCCAAATCCGCACCCTCACGCCGACCATCGGCGCGGAAATCGGTGGAGTCGACCTCGCGGGGCCGCTGTCGAACCAGCAGTTCGACGCCATTCATCAGGCCCTCCTCGACCATCAGGTCATCTTCTTCCGCGACCAGCACATGACCGTCGCGCAGCACAAGGACTTCGGCGCCCGCTTCGGCAGGCTGCACGTCCATCCCAACGCCCCCAAAACCCTGCCGGACCATCCGGAGATCCTGACCATCAAAGCCGGCCCCGACTCCAAGCGCGTGGCCGGGGAGGTCTGGCATTCCGACGTGTCCTGCGACGTGGAGCCGCCCATGGGCTCCATCCTGCATATCCAGGAGGTCCCGGAGAACGGTGGCGGCGACACCATGTTCGCGTCCATGTACGCGGCCTATGACGCGCTGTCCCCGGCGATGCAGGGGTTCCTCGGCACGCTGACCGCGGTGCATGAAAGCCGCAAATCCGCCAACCACCAGTATCGCGACCCCGCCCCGGACCAGCATTTCCCGGAAGCCGAGCACCCCGTCATCCGCACCCACCCCGAAACCGGCCGCCGCGCGCTGTTCGTCAATCGCGGCTTCACCACCCGCATCCCGCAGCTGACGCGCACCGAAAGCGACACCTTGCTGGAGATGCTGTTCCGCCACGCCGAAACCCCGAAATTCATATGCCGCTTCAAATGGCAGCCCAACTCGGTGGCGTTCTGGGACAACCGCGCGGTGCAGCACCAGGCGCTCTGGGACTACTTCCCGCAACGCCGCTTCGGCTACCGCGTCACCATCTGCGGCGATCGGCCGCGCTAAGGCGCGCGGCAGACTGTAGAATATACCTCCCCTGCGCCAGACCGGCCCGAAAGCCCCTTTCTGACCGCGCCCCGCTCTGCTTAGGTGCAAGCGATAAACGCCGGATGGCCGAAGGAGTAAGACATGGCGGAGGAGCTGCCCCCACGGGAGGCGATGGAGTTCGACGTGGTGATCGTCGGAGGCGGGCCGGCAGGCCTGGCCGCCGCCATTCGCCTGAAGCAACTCGCCCCCGACGCCGCCGTGTGCCTGGTCGAAAAGGGGAGCGAGATCGGGGCGCACACGCTCTCCGGCGCGGTGCTGGAACCGCGCGCGCTGAACGAGCTGATCCCTGACTGGAAGGAAAAGGGCGCCCCGCTCGACACCCCGGCCACCGAAGACCGGTTCCTGTTCCTGACCGAGGTCGCGGCGACCCGCCTGCCGACCCCGCCGCAGATGAATAATCATGGGAATTATATTGTGTCGCTGGGGAATGTGGCCCGGTGGCTCGGGCAGCAGGCGGAAGCGCTGGGGGTGGAGATCTACCCGGGCTTCGCCGCCTCGGAAGTGCTGGAAGAAGACGGCCGCGTTGTCGGCGTTGCCACCGGCGACATGGGCGTGGGCAAGGACGGCGAACCTACCGACAATTTCGCCCGCGGCATGGAGCTGCGCGCCACCTACACCCTGTTCGCCGAGGGCTGCCGCGGGTCTTTGACCAAGCACCTGCTGCAGCGCTTCAACCTGCGCGACGGCGTGCAGGACCAGACCTATGCCATCGGGATCAAGGAACTCTGGGAAATCCCGGCCGAGAACCACAAGCCTGGCTTCATCGAGCACACCACCGGCTGGCCGCTGAAGATGGACACCTATGGCGGCTCCTTCCTGTACCATTTCGGCAAGAATCTGGTGTCGTACGGCTTCGTGGTCGGGTTGGACTACAAGAACCCGTACCTGTCCCCGTTCGAGGAGATGCAGCGCTTCAAGACCCACCCCGATATCCGCAAGCATTTCGAGGGCGGGCGCCGCATCGCCTATGGCGCGCGGGCGCTGAATGAGGGCGGGCTGCAATCCATCCCCAAGCTGATCTTCCCGGGCGGCGCGTTGATCGGCGACTCCGCCGGCTTCGTGAACGTGGCCAAGATCAAGGGTACGCATACCTCGATGAAGTCCGGCATGCTGGCGGCGGAAGCCGTGGTGGCGGCTTTGGCGGGGGATCGACCGGCCGAACTGACGGCCTATCCGGAAGAGCTGCGCGAAAGCTGGGTATGGGAGGAGCTGTCGGCCGTTCGCAACATCCGCCCCGGCTTCGCCAAATTCGGCTTTATCGGCGGCATGATCAACGCGGCGGTGGATACCTATGTGTTCCGCGGCAAGGCGCCCTGGACGCTGAAGCACGGGCACAAGGACAACGAGACGCTGATCGATGCCAGCGTGGCCAAGCCCATCGCTTACCCCAAGCCGGACGGCGTGCTGACCTTTGACCGCCTGTCCTCGGTGTTCATCAGCAACACCAACCATGAGGAGAACCAGCCGGTTCACCTGAAGCTGGCGCAGCCGGAGACGGCGATCGCGGTGAACTGGGCGAAGTACCGCAGCCCGGAGACCCGCTACTGCCCGGCCGGCGTGTACGAGATCGTTGGCGCGGAAGAGGGCGATCCCAAGTTGCAGATCAACGCCCAGAACTGCGTCCACTGCAAAACCTGCGACATCAAGGACCCGACCCAGAACATCAACTGGGTCACGCCGGAGGGCGGCGGCGGGCCGAGCTATCCGGGGGGGATGTAGGCGGGGGAGCGGTATCTAATCCTTGACGATCGGTGACAAATATGCCACCATACGATCCGTTGAGCAGAAACACGCGACCCATCCACTGGATCAAAGCAGCCCGCAAAGATTTCGAGGCGTTCCCTCCCGCCGCCCGGGCAGACGCGCTCGACGCCCTCACCGCGATCGCCGAGGGCGCGCATCCTTCTGTCGCCAAGCCCTTAACCGGGCTTGGCCCGGGCGTCCTGGAACTGGCATTGCGCCATCGCGGCGATGCCTTCCGTGTCGTCTACGCCCTGCAAATCGGTGCCGAGATTTGGGTCATCCACGCCTTCCAGAAAAAATCCAAGTCCGGCATAGCGACCCCGAAGCCTGACATCGACCTGATCGAACAGCGCCTCAGGCGCCTGAAAGAACGCCCATGACATCAGTCGAGCCGATCGAAATCGAGCAAGGGTCTGGCAACCTCTACGCCGACTTCGGCTATCCCGACGCCGGCGTCCGCCAGGCCAAGGCATTGCTGGGCATCCAGATCATGAAGATCCTCGACGCGGAGGGCCTGTCCACCCGTGGGGCGGAAGCTCTGACCGGGGTCTCCCACAGTGAATTCTCGCGCATCCGGCAGGCGAAATTCAGCCGCTTCACGATTGACCGCCTGATGGCCATCCTCGGTCGCTTCGGGCAGGAGGTCGAAATCTCCGTCACCGTCCGCGCCAAAGCCCCGCTCGAACTCCGGGTCTGACGGCGCCCCCTCACCCCACCGCCGCAATCAGGTAATTCACCCCCAGATCCCGCCCGACCCGCCATTCCCCCATCAATGACTTCGGGGACAACCCGGCCGTGGCGGTCACCAGCAGCCCGGCGTCCCGCAGCATCGCCGCCAGTTCCGCCGGCGCGATGAAGCGCTTCCAGTCATGCGTGCCGATCGGCAGCAGCCGCATCACATACTCCGCCCCTAACTTGGCCGTCAGGAACGACCGCGAGGTCCGATTCAGCGTCGACAGGATCAGCAGCCCGCCGGGCTCCAGCAGCCCGGCCAGCACGCGAACGAAGGCGGCGGGGTCCGGGACATGCTCGATCACTTCCAGGGACGTGATGACGGGGAAGCGCATCCCCTCGGCCAGCAGGTCCTCCGCCGCGCCGGTGCGGTAGGTCAGGTTCCAAAATCGAGTCATCGCCGGCGCAGACGGAGCATCCATGCCTTCCTGTATCCCACCGTCCAAAGGCGTGGGTGGTCCGCCGGAGCCTGGCCTCGGGCCGGTCATTTGCCGGACCATGACCGGAGGCGGGGGCGGCATATGCGCCCGCGCGGCTTCAATCGCCTCTCCGGCCGCGTCCAGGCCGAGCACGTCATGACCCAGCTCGGCCAAGGCCTCCGCCGCCAGGCCGGCGCCGCAGCCGACATCCAGCACCCGGACACCGGCATTCCCGGGAAACCGCTCCGCGATCCGGGCCTGAATCCAGCCGACCCGGGCGGGGTTCATGGCGTGCAGTGGCCGCATCGGGCCTTTGGGGTCCCACCATTGCGCGGCCAGAGCGTCGAACCGGGCCACTTCTTCGGCGGAAACTGTTGTCTGTTGCATGTTGCCCCTCTCGCCGCGCGCCAGTATGTGTGCCGCCCATACAGCAACTGGCAATCGATCCCTGATTCATGGCCCGCATCGTGATGAAATTCGGCGGAACCTCCGTCGCAGACCTCGACCGTATCCGCAATGTCGCCCAGCGCGTGAAGCGGGAGGTGGATGCCGGCAACCAGGTTGCCGTCGTCGTCTCCGCCATGTCCGGCGTGACCAACCAGCTGGTGAAATACTGCACCGACCTCTCGCCGCTGCACGATCCGCGCGAATATGACGCGGTGGTGGCGACGGGGGAACAGGTGACATCGGGCCTTTTGGCCATCGAGTTGCAGCGGCTTGGTTATGAGGCGCGGTCCTGGCAGGGCTGGCAGATCCCCATTCAGACCAACGATGCTTTCGGAAAGGCGCGCATCGACGGCATCGACGGTTCGGCTTTGCTGGCCAGCATCGAATCCGGTGCGATCGCGGTCGTCGCCGGTTTCCAGGGTGTCGCCCCGGGTGCGCGCATCGCGACGCTGGGGCGGGGTGGGTCCGACACCTCCGCCGTGGCTTTGGCCGCGGCGCTGAAGGCTGAGCGGTGCGACATCTATACCGATGTGGACGGGGTCTACACGACCGACCCGCGCATCGTGCCAAAAGCCCGCAAACTGCAAAAAATAAGCTATGAAGAGATGCTGGAGCTGGCCTCCGTCGGCGCGAAGGTCCTGCAGACCCGCAGCGTCGAGCTGGCGATGAATGAACGTGTACGCGTGCAGGTGCTGTCCAGCTTCCAGGACATCCCCGGCACCATGGTGGTGGATGAGGACGAAATCGTGGAAAAACAGAACGTCTCCGGGATCGCCTATTCGCGGGATGACGCGAAGATCACCGTGCGCCGGGTCAAGGACCGCCCGGGCATCGCCGCGATCATCTTCGGCGCCTTGGCGGAAGCCAATGTCAACGTCGACATGATCGTGCAGAACCTCGGTGCCGATGGCACCACGGACATGACCTTCACGGTGGGTAAAGCCGACCTCCCCCGCGCCCATGCGGCGCTGGGCGCGATCAAGGAGGAGATCGGTTACACCGACCTGCTCGAAGACCCCGATGTCGCCAAGATCAGCGTCGTCGGTGTCGGCATGCGCAGCCACGCCGGCATCGCCAACACCATGTTCCGGGCGCTGGCCGACAAGGCCATCAACATTCAGGTCATCTCGACCAGCGAAATCAAAGTCAGCGTGCTGATTGGCGCCGAATACACGGAACTGGCGGTGCGCGCATTGCACACCGCCTATGGCCTCGATGCCGCATAATCGGGAATCGGCACGCGCCGAACTGGATCGTCTCTGGTCCCGCGGTACCGCGTTCCTCGGCTGCGAGGTCGCGATCCTCGGCGGTGCGATGAGCTGGGTGAGTGAGCGGCATCTGGTCGCCGCGATCTCCAACGCCGGCGGCTTCGGGGTCATCGCCTGCGGCGCCATGACGCCGGAATTGCTGGAGCGGGAAATCGCCGGCACCCAGGCGCTGACGTCCAGGCCCTTCGGCGTGAACCTGATCACCATGCATCCGCGCCTGGACGACCTGGTGCAGGTCTGCATCGCGGCCAAGGTCGGGCATATCGTGCTGGCCGGCGGCGTGCCGGGCGGCCAGACCATCCGCGCGGTGAAAGACGGTGGCGCCAAGCTGATCGCGTTCACCCCGGCTTTGTCGCTGGGCAAGCGCCTGGTGCGCTCCGGCGCCGATGCGCTGGTGATCGAAGGGTCCGAAGCCGGCGGCCATATCGGCCCGGTGTCGCTGACGGTGCTGGCGCAGGAGATCCTGCCGCATCTGCGCGATGTCCCGATCTTCGTGGCCGGCGGGCTTGGCCGGGGCGAGGCGATCCTGGCGTATCTCGAAATGGGGGCCTCCGGCGCCCAGCTCGGCACGCTGTTCGCGGCGACCACCGAGTCGATCGCGCATCCCAACTTCAAGAAGGCCTTCGTGCGCGCCAATGCCCGCGATGCCATTCCGTCGGTGCAGTTGGATGAGCAGTTCCCGGTCATCCCCGTGCGCGGGCTGGTGAACGAAGGGACAAAGCGCTTCCTGCGCCATCAGGCGGAAACGGCGGCGAAGTTCCATGCCGGTGAATTGGATAAAGAAGCCGCGCAACTGGCGATCGAGCATTTCTGGGCCGGCGCGCTGCGCCGTGCGGTGATCGAAGGCGATGTCGAAACCGGCTCCGTCATGGCCGGCCAGTCGGTCGGCATGGTGACCGGCGAAAAGACCACCGCCCAGGTGATCGCGGATCTGATCGAGCAGGCGACCACGGCGCTGATGGCGCGGTCCGGCGGGTGATGGCGTCCATCCCGCCATGACCCTTGCCCCCAGGCGCCTTCTGTCCCGCCTGCGGGATCTCCGGGCCCGGGCCGCGGCGCCGCTGCCGGAACTCGTTCGCCTCGTCGCCGCGGAACTGGTGAGTGAGGTCTGCTCGGTCTACGTCCAGCGCCCTGGCGATATTCTCGAACTCGCGGCGACCGAGGGGCTGAACCCCAAGGCCGTCGGCACCACACGGCTGCGCGTTGGGGAGGGGATCGTCGGTCTCTGCGCCTCCACCGCCGCAGTGATGAACCTGCCGGACGCGCAGAACCATCCCTCCTTCGCCTATCGCCCGGAAACCGGGGAAGACCCCTTCGCCTCCCTGATGGCGGTGCCGGTCCGCCGATCGGGCCGGACGCTGGGGGTGCTGGTGGTGCAGAACCGCGCGCCGCGGCATTTCACGGAACAGGAGGTCGACGACCTCGAAACCGTCGCCATGCTGCTGGCGGAGATGCTGCCGGCCAGCGGCGCGGCGGAGGGACGGACCGAAGGCCTGGGCGCCACCGTCCCCCGCGTATTCGCCGGCACCGCGCTGATGGCCGGCATCGCCATCGGCCCGGTGGTGCTGCATGGCACCCGCCGCACCGGCATCAAACTGCTGGCCGATGACCCCGAGGCTGAACTCAAACGCCTGCACGAAGCCGCCGAACGCATGCAGCGCGGCCTTGATGCGCTGATCGCCTGTGTGCCTTCTGGTGGACGCTCCGCCGATGCCTCGGCCTCCCGCGAGGTGCTGGAAGCGTATCGGCTGGTT
>CAIUPC010000411.1 GCA_903900905.1 uncultured Acetobacteraceae bacterium | reverse complement strand
CGTTCGGCCGCCTTCACATCCGCATTGCCGCGCTGGCCAACCACGCCAAGGCTCATGGAGTAATCCGACGCGCCGAACTGCACCATGTCGATGCCCTTGACCGACAGAATGTTTTCGAGGTCTTCGACGCATTCCCGCTTCTCAATCATCACCGCGATGACGACGTCCTGGCAGGCCTGGACATACTCCGGTGAGCCGCCACGCAGCACGGTGCCGACATCGCGGCGCATGCCAACGCCCAGACGGCCGCCGGAGTTTGGCGTTTCCGCCCGCACCGCCGCGACGCAGGCTTCCGCATCGGCAACGCTGCGCAAATCGGCGAACAGCACGCTCTGGAAGCCCGAGCCAATCGCCCGCATCGCCTGATGCGTGTACTGGGTCTGTTCGACCTTGATCATGCCGCTGAGGTTTTTCAGCTCAAACGCGCGGCCGAGATTGTCCAGGTCATGCATGGTAAAGGGCGCGTATTCGGCGGTGAACTCGACATAGTCGTAGTTGCCGGCATCGCCGATCAGCTCCACCAAAGTCGGCCAGGCCGACAGGATATGGGTGCCGATGGTGGGTTCTTTGGCGTTCAGCCGGGCGCGCAGGTGATTGACGGGCATGGGTGTTTCCTCAGTTTGCTCGGGGCTGGTCTAGCGGGTTCGCGGGTGCGGCGGCAAGGGAAGGGGACACCGAACGCCCCGATTGACGGCGGATTTGGCCGGGACGGTGGGCGAAATCGGATGAAATCCGAGCCTTTTCTGTTATGCTGCTTCCTGGAGGTAAGCCATGGACTGGTCGCAGTGCCCCGACGCTGAACGCATTCCCGGGAAAGTATCCGGCGCATGGCTGGTCGTGGGCGCCCGGATCCCGGCCGACGCGGTGATCGATAACGCCGAGGATGGCTACACCGCGGAACAGATCGTCGCGGAGATTTATCCCAGCCTGCCGCTCGACCGCCGGCGCCGCATTCTGACCTTCGCCCGCGAACGAGCCTATGCGCCGCGTGTTGCCTGACGAAGGCGTACCCATTGGTGTTCGCGAACAGTTAACCGGATTTTCCGTTGTCTCCGCCGCGGAAGCGGCGGGATTTGCGATCATGGTCACGGCCGATCAAAATATTCGGTACCAGCAGAATCTGAAAAGCCGATCGCTGGCGCTGGTGGTGCTTACAACGAACCATTGGGCGACCATTCGGACGTATGGCGCCGAGATCCTGGCCTCGGTCGAAAGCGCGAATCAAGGGAGCTATTTGACCCTGGAGCTCCCCAAACCGGCCCTCCGCCGCAGGCCACCGCCGCGGCCAGGGGGTTGAGGAGCGCTCGAAACGTTTATGCAACTACCGTGGCGGCGGTTACCCGCCCGAAGGCACCACTCACTTCGCAAAAAGCCTGGCGTCAAAATCGGAATTAGAAATGATTTATTTTAAAATATAATAACCGTTTTTATACAATATCGTATTGACATTGACTCACCGGCAGCGCCCCAACGCTGTCATGCCGACGCAGGTCGGCATCCACGACTTTACAGCGTTAGACAGGAGAAAGGCGTGGGTGCCGACCTGCGTCGGCATGACGGGTAACGGCGGCCGGCACGTCATTCATTTTACGGGTTGGTATTAGACCACAAGCAAATAATCCCGATATAAAATCTACATCTCGGAAAATGTTGACGTGCCCAAACCTTCCAACATTTTGCACCAATCCTCCTTGTCGTTAACGTACCGGCCGCTCTCGACCGTCATGGCGGACGCAGCCATCCGCCCCCCTCACCCCCGCGCCCCAATCGCGCGCATCCCCTTCATCAACGACGCCGCGCTCAGCCGCGCCGCGGCGGCCTGCGCCCCCTGCCCCCCCAACGCAACCCGCGCCTCGGCATCCGACGCCAGGCGCCGCAGATGCGCCACCGCCTCCGCCATATCCGGCTCAGCCCACAGCGAGTCCCGATAGACCTGGCGATCATCCTCAACCGGGATCAGCCGGTGCCCCACCAGCGCCGCGCTCTCGGCGTCCATGTAATCGAGGTTCCCCGACCACCCCGTCGCGATCACCGGCTTGCCGAGCAGCATCGCCTCCGCCGGCACCAGCCCGAACCCCTCCGCGCGGTGCAAAGACAGCACGATATCGCAACAATCTGTCAGAGCATGGCTATCCGCCGCCGGCAGAATGCGGGTTTCGATCCGGATATTCCCCGCCCCCGCCGCCGCCGCGCGCAGCCGCGCGAAATCCCCCAGCGCGTGGTTCGCATGCCCCACCTTGAGCACCAGCACCCGATCCGCGCGCGCCCCAAAGGCGGCGCGGAAGGCGGCGATGGCGCCCAACGGGTTCTTGCGCGCGAAGGACGAGGCCAGGCTGAACGACACCAAAACACTCACCGCCCCCTCCGTCAGCCCGAAATCGCTCCGGCCCAGCCGCGCCG
>CAIUPC010000410.1 GCA_903900905.1 uncultured Acetobacteraceae bacterium | reverse complement strand
GGGCGCGCCGACACGCTGGCCCTGAGCTTCGCCGCCACCCAGCGCGTGCCCGCGAAAACCCGGACCGCCGTCACCGGCAACCCCGTCCGCCCCGCCATCGCCGCTTTGGCCGACGCCGGTTACATCGCCCCGCAGGCCGAAGCCGGCGCCCGCATCCGCCTGCTGATCCTCGGCGGCTCGCTCGGCGCGCGGGTATTCAGCGATGTCGTGCCCGCCGCTTTGCTGGCGCTGCCGGACGGCCTGCGCGGCCGCCTGATGGTCACCCAGCAATGCCGGGCGGAGGACCTCGATCGCGTTCGCGCCGCCTATGCCGAAGCCGGCATCGCGGCCGAACTCGCCCCCTTCTTCGGCGATGTCGCGGCCCGGCTGGTCAGTGCCCATCTGGTGATCGCCCGCGCCGGCGCCTCCACCGTCGCGGAACTCGCCGTCGCCGGCCGACCGTCGATCCTGGTGCCGCTGCCGGGCGCCATCGACGACCATCAAACCGCCAATGCGCGCGCTCTGGCCGAGGCCAACGGCGCCTGGGTCATGCCACAGCCCGGCTTCACCCCGGCCGCGCTGGCCGAACGCCTGACCGCGCTGCTCAGCGATCCCGCCGCTTTGGCCGGTGCCGCCGTCGGCGCCCGCACCCAGGCCCGGCCCGGCGCCGCCACGCTGCTCGCCGAGACCGTCGAAGCCCTCATGCAACAGGACGCCTATTCATGAGAGCGCTGCCCCTCTCCATCGGCACCATCCATTTCGTCGGTATCGGCGGCATCGGCATGTCCGGCATTGCCGAGGTGCTGCACAATCTCGGCTACAGCGTGCAAGGCAGCGACATCGCGGAATCCGCCAATGTCCTCCGCCTCCGCGAAGCCGGCATCGCCGTCATGATCGGCCATGACGCTGCCAATCTGGGCAGCGCGCAGGTCGTGGTCGTTTCGACAGCCGTGAAGCGCGACAATCCGGAAGTCGAGGCCGCCCGTGCCCGCCTGATCCCGGTCGTGCGCCGGGCTGAAATGCTGGCCGAGTTGATGCGCCTGAAATGGTCGATCGCCGTCGGCGGCACGCATGGCAAAACCACCACCACCAGCCTGGTGGCGGCGGTGCTGGAGGCCGCGAAACTCGACCCCACCGTCATCAATGGCGGCATCATCAATGCTTACGGCACCAACACCCGCCTGGGATCGGGTGATTGGATGGTGGTGGAGGCCGACGAAAGCGACGGCAGCTTCCTGCGCCTGCCCGCCGTGATCGCCATCGTGACCAACATGGACCCCGAGCACCTCGACCACTGGGGCACGGCGGAGAATATGATCGCCGGCTTCGACCAGTTCGTCGGGCATGTGCCGTTCTACGGCTTCGCGGTGCTGTGCATCGACCATCCGGCGGTGCAGCAGATGATCCCGCGCCTGTCGGACCATCGCATCATCACCTACGGCTTCTCCCCCCAGGCCGATATCCGCGCCGAACGGGTGATCCACGACAAGATGGGCTCCACCTTCCATGTCACCGTGACCGACCGCGCCCGCGGCCGGCAGCGGCAGATGGGCCCGTTCCGGCTGCCGATGCTGGGCGCGCATAATGTGCAGAACGCCCTGGCCGCGATCGCCATCGGCATCGAGATGAACATGGACAACGAGACGCTGCGCACGGCGTTCCTCGGGTTCAAGGGCGTCAAACGCCGCTTCACCAAGACCGGCGAGGCCGGCGGCATCACCGTCATCGACGATTACGGCCACCATCCCGTGGAAATCGCCGCCGTGCTGAAAGCCGCGCGCCAGGCGGTGACGGGCGATGTGATCGCCGTCGTGCAGCCGCATCGCTACTCCCGCCTGGATTCCCTGTTCAACGAGTTCTGCACCTGCATGAACGACGCCGGCACGGTCATCGTCGCCGACGTTTATGCCGCTGGCGAAGCCCCGATCCCCGGCATCAATCGCGATGCGCTGGTGGAGGGCCTGCGCGCCCGCGGCCACCGCCGCGTGGTGCCGCTGCCCGCCCCGGCACGGCTTGCCGAAATGGTACATGCCATCGCCAAGCCCGGCGATTACGTGGTCTGCCTCGGCGCTGGCTCCATCACCCACTGGGCGGCCACCCTGCCGGCCGAACT
>CAIUPC010000409.1 GCA_903900905.1 uncultured Acetobacteraceae bacterium | reverse complement strand
GATTATACGACTGCTGATCGTTCAATTCGTCGATCCGCGGCGCCACGATCGGCACTGTCGGCATCACCACGCAGTCGTAATCGCGGGTGCTGGCATCGAAACGAGCGATCAACCGCGCCCGCGCTGCGACAAGATCGAGGTAATCCGCCGCGCTCATCTGCTCCCCGCGCGCGATGCGGATACGAATATTGGGATCGTAGCCCGCGCCCTTCGCGGCCAGCAGGGCGCGGTGCCAGGCATAGGCCTCCGACGCCGCGAAACCGCCCTTGGCGTTGACCGCGGGCAGTTCGTCCCATTCCGAGAAGCGCACGCGATCCACCCGCGCGCCCGCCGCCGACAGCACCGACAAGGCCCGGTCGAACGCGGCGGCTACGGTGTCGTCCATGCCATCAAGCACCAGGTTCTCCGGCACCGCCAGCCGCAGTCCGGACAGGCTCGCCGCCGCCGGCGCTGCGGGAGTCTCTCCGGCCAGAATGGCATCGATCGCGGCGCAGCAGGCCACGCTCGGCGCCAGCGGCCCCACCGAATCCAGCGACGGCGCCAAAGGCAGCACCCCGTCGATCGGCACCCGCCGCGCTGTGGGCTTGTAGCCGACGATGCCGCAGAACGCCGCCGGGATGCGGCAGGACCCGCCGGTATCGGTGCCCAGACCCGCCGCCGCCATGCCATCCGCGATCGCCACCGCCGTGCCCGACGAACTACCGCCGGGAATGCGCTGCGATCCGCGATCCCAGGGCGAGGTGGGCGTGCCGTAATGCGGGTTGATGCCCAGGCCGGAGAACGCGAACTCCGTCATGTTCACCCGCCCCATCGGGATGAAGCCCGCCGCCAGCATGCGCGCCACGACCGGGGCATTCGCCGCCGCCGGCGCCGCATCCGCCAGCACCGCGGAACCGGCCGGGGTCGGCTCGCCCGCGATATCGAACAGGTCCTTCAACGCGATCGGGATGCCGGCATAGCGCCCCGGCGAACGCCCAACGCGGCGCAGCGCGTCCGCCGCATCGGCCATCGCTCGCGCCTGATCCGCATGCACCTTGATGAACGCCCGCGCGCCCTCCCCTTGTGGGTCAGCGATCCGGGCCAGAGACTCCTCGATCAGCGCCCGGCTGGTGGTTTGCCCGCTGGCCAGGGCCTGGGCGAGTTGGTCGATTGTGCGCATGATGCCTCCTGTCTTTCGATCAGGAGCATGCCATGACCCGCGTTCCCACCAAACCCGTTCTGTTGACCGGTGCCTCTGGCGCCCTCGGCCGGGTCTTGGCGAAATCCCTGTCGGAGGCCGGATGGACATTGGTCATGACCGATATCGCCGCCTTCCCCGACCCGATGCCGCCGCGCGCCACCTTCACGAAGGCCGATTTGAGCGACGGGGTGACGATTCTGCGGCTGGCGGAAGGATGCGGGGCGATCGTGCATCTCGGCGGCATTTCGGTCGAACGTCCGTTCGAAGAAGTGATCGGCCCGAATATCCGCGGCCTCTATCACATCTACGAAGCGGCGCGGCGGGAGAAGGCGCGGGTGATCTTCGCCTCATCGAACCACTCCGTCGGCTTTCATGAGCGCACGGAAAGCCTGGGCGCGGACACGCAGTTCCTACCCGACGGCTATTACGGCCTGTCGAAAGCCTATGGGGAGCTGATGGGCCGCATGTACTGGTTCAAGCACGGGGTGGAGAACGTGAACCTGCGTATCGGCTCCGCCCGCTCCGAGCCAATCGACGCGCGGATGCTGGCTAGCTTTCTGTCGCATGGGGATTTCTCACGGCTGGTGATCGCCTGCGCGACGGCGGAGAAAACCGGCAGTTGCGTGGTCTGGGGCGCATCCAATAACAGCCGTATGACCTGGTGGCGCGACGATGCCCGGGCCGAGCTTGGCTGGACTCCGACCGACAGCGCCGACCCCTATGCGGGGCAATTGGCGGGGAAGGTGAGCGGAGACCCGGTGGAGGAGCGGTACATGGGCGGCGCCTATTGCGCCATCGAGTATTCCCGTTCGGCGCCCGCGCCGGCGGGGTTGTTCAACGAGGTTAAGGGCTAAAAGCGATGTCTGACGGAACTCTTTATATCGGTCACAAGCGTTACTCGTCCTGGTCCTTACGCGGCTGGCTGGCCGTGCGCCTGGCCCGGCTGGATGTGGAGGAGGTGGTGATCCCCTTCGTCCGCCCCGGCCCGACCCCGGCCATCGCGGCGCTGTCGCCGAACGGGCTGGTGCCTTACCTCGAACACCAGGGGGCGAAGGTCTGGGAGTCTCTGGCGATCTGCGACTACTGCGCGGAGTTCGAACCCGCGCTATGGCCGGCGGACCGGATCGCGCGGGCGCATGCGCGGTCGATCTCCGCCGAGATGCACGCCGGCTACCGCGACCTGCGGATGGCGATGTGGATGAACCTGGGGCGGGATTTCTCGCCGCATGGGCGGACGCCGGGCGCGCTGGCCAATATCGCGCGGATCGAGGCGTTGTGGGCCGATACCCGCGCTCGCTTCGGGGCCGGCGGGCCGTTCCTGTTCGGGGCGGACTTCAATGCCGCGGATGCGATGTTCGCGCCGGTGGTGGCCCGGTTCCTCGGCTGGGGGCCGGAACTGACGGCAGCGTCGAAGGCCTATTGCGATGCCGCGCGGGCGCATCCGCTGGTCGCGGAATGGTATGATGGCGCGGCGGCGGAACCGGATTCGATGCTGGTTGAGGACTACGAAACCCTCAAATGAGTGCCGCGACCGGGCTGGACCATGTCGGGATTGTCGGCACCGATGTGACGATGCTGGCGGCGGTGTTCGAGCGGTTGGGGTTCTGCCTGACGCCGCTCGCCCACCACGCCGGTGGGCGCACCGGCAACCGCTGCGTGATGCTACGCGATGGCGGGTATCTGGAGCTGCTGTCGACGATCAACGGCGGCACCAGCGCGACGCTGGACCGGTTCCTGGCGCGCTATGCGGGCGCCCATATGGCGGCGTTCGAGATCGAGGACGAGGCAGCAGCGTTCGCACGGCTACGGCAGGTCTGGCCGTCCGTGCCCGATCCTTATGACACTGCGCGGGCGATCGACGCGGCGGACCCGGGCGGCGAGCAGGCACGGTTCACGTTGATCACGCCACCAGACCCGCCGGAGGGTCGGTTCCATTTGATCCGGCACGCAACGCGGGAGGCGTTGTGGCAAGCGCGTTTCCTGAACCACCCCAATAACGCCTTGGCATTGACAGAGTTCATCCTGACGGCGCCGCAACCGGCTACGACGGCGGCCTGGTTCTCCACCCTGGCGGGGCGGCCGATCACGCCTGATCCCTTGGGTGGATACGTCTTGGACCTCAGGCGAGGGCACGTACGGTTCTTGCCGCCAAACGCCGCCGCCGCGCTGTTGGGTGCCGGCGGGGCTGCTGCGCGACCGGGCATTGCCGGGATCACCATCAGTACCGCCGATGCCGGCGCCGCGATTCAGGCGCTCGCCGCCGCGCGCGGCATCCCATCGCAACAGATCGGTTCTGCCCTGCTGATCGAGGCCGGGGGCGTCGTGCTGCGGTTCCTTTGTTAGTCAGTCGGCGTGCTGGACAGGTGGCATTCGCGGCGCCCATGTGGTAGCGAGCCAGCAGGATGAACCCGCGGCGCCCTTCCTCCTTCGGTCTGTTTTTGGCCCTGCTGGCGTTGATCGCGCAGCTGGGGTTCAGTCTCGGCGCGCCGCAATCGGCCGCCGCCGAAGCGTTGATCCAGGCGGCCACCATCTGCCACGGCGATACCGGCGCTGACAGCGGCCAATTGCCGGCACCGGCGCACCACAGCGACTGCGTCCTCTGCCCGCTTTGCGTGTCGGCGACCGGCACGGTGGCACTCCTGGCGCCAACCGATCCAGCACTGCCGGCGCGCAAGACGCTGGTCATCGCCCGGGCCGCGATCGCCCCGCCCACAACCGCGCCACCGGCCAGCCCGCGGTTCGCCGCGCAGCCTCGCGCCCCACCCACCCAGACCTGAGCGTTCCGCTGCCGTCCGCCCTTCATCGGACGGCCAAACTCTTGCTCTGGAGATATCCATGTTTCGCCCTACCCTCCTCGCGGCCACGGCCGCAGGGGCGGTGCTGATTTGTCAGCCCGTCCACGCGCACGGTGTTGCCGGCGCCCATATGTTCGTCAGCACGCTTATTCTCGACGATCCCAATGTCGCGGATGAAGCCAGCCTTCCCACTTTCTTCTGGTTACCGCAGCCCAGCGACAGCAATCCGGCACCGAGCTTGGCCTCCGCCCGGATCGAGTTCGACAAGCGTCTGACCGACAATCTCGGCGTCGCGGTCTCTGGCGGCTACCAATGGCTCCGCACCCCCGGCCAGAAAACCGTCAACGGCTGGCAGAACCTCGAAGCGACCCTGAAATACAAAGCCTTCGTCAGTGCTGAGCACGAGTTCATGCTGTCGGTCGGCGTGACCCGCGAATTCGCGCGCACCGGCGCCAACGGGACCAATGGCGCGGCGCTGGACAATGACGACGTCAGCTCCACCACGCCCACGATCTATTTTGGTAAGGGTTTCGGTGACCTGCCTATCGGCTGGGCTAGAGCCTTCGCGGTGACCGGCACCTTCGGACTGACGATACCGGATAAGAGCCTGAAACTCGACGCCAACGGCGACCCGCGCAATAACGG
>CAIUPC010000408.1 GCA_903900905.1 uncultured Acetobacteraceae bacterium | reverse complement strand
GTGCCGTTCATCGTCTCCGTGCTGCTGCTCGCGGTGTCCGTCTGGATCCGGTTGCAGCTGTCGGAAAGCCCGGCCTTCGTGAAGATGAAGGCGGAAGGCACCCATTCCAAGGCGCCGCTGACTGAGGCATTTGGTCAATGGAGCAATGCCAAATGGGCCATCCTCGCGCTGTTCGGCATGGTCGCCGGCCAAGGCGTGGTTTGGTACTCGGGCCAGTTCTACGCCCTGTTCTTCCTGACCACGGTGTTGAAGGTCGATGGTTACACCGGCAACCTGCTGATTGCCTGGGCGCTCGCCATCGGCACCGGCGGCTTCGTCCTGTTCGGCTGGCTGTCGGACAAGATCGGCCGCAAGCCGATCATTCTGGGCGGCTGCCTGATCGCGGCCATTACCTATTTCCCGGTCTTCAAGATGATCGCCGAGACCGCCAATCCGGCACTGTCGAAAGCACATGAGACCGTGAAGGTGGTCGTGGTGGCAGACCCCAATGACTGCTCCTTCCAGTTCAACCCGGTCGGCACGGCGAAGTTCACCAGCAGCTGCGACGTGGCGAAGGGTGCTCTGGCCCGGGCCTCGGTGATCTATTCGCAGAAGGATGGGGCGCCGGGCACGCCCGCACAGGTGGTTATCGGCGACAAATCGATCCCCTCCGTCGATCTGGCCAAGGACGCGGCCGCGTTGCCGGCCTTCAGCCGCAGCCTGACGGCGATGCTGACGGAGGTGGGTTATCCCGCCGCATCCAACCCGTCGGTGGTCAAACTGGGCGATCCGATCGATGTCTTCCGGTCGCAGCCGCTGACGCTGATCGGCTGGCTGGCCTTCCTGATGCTGCTCGTGACAATGGTTTACGGGCCGATCGCGGCGGCGCTGGTGGAGCTGTTCCCGACCCGGATCCGCTATACGTCCATGTCGCTGCCTTATCATATCGGCAATGGCTGGTTCGGCGGCCTGCTGCCGGCCACCATGTTCGCCATGAACGCGCAGAACGGCAGCATCTATTTCGGTCTGTGGTATCCGATCGTGATCGCCTCCGGGACGTTCATCATCGGCCTGCTGTTCCTGCCGGAGACCAAGGATCGCGACATCTTCGAGGGTGATTCTTCGATGCATCAGGGGGATAAACTCGTGACCCTCGATCCCATGGCCGTGGACTGATCCAGAACGTGAATACCGGGGCCGGCATCGCAGCCGGCCCTGGCGGCTTTACCGGATACCGGTGATTTCCAGCGCCGCGGTAACGGTCTCGGGGCAGATCGTCAGCGGCCGGCCGCCGGCATGGGCGGGCATGACCGCGAGCATCAGGCCGATATTCAAAGCGACAAACGTGAGTAGCGTGGTCATCGTGGTCTCTCCTGTCAGATGACGGGGCCCTTTTGGTGACCGCACCGTAGCGGGCGCATGTATCGCCGCGATGTCGTGAGCGACCTGTTTTTGTATCGTTTGTATCGCTGAATGCCGGGGCCTGGGCATACGGGACCGTGCGGGGCCTTTGTGCCTTGGTGTTGAAGGCGGTGGTTGTGGCGCCACCGCTTTCAACACCAAGGCACAAAGACACGACGGGTCCTATCTACACAGGCCCTTGGGAACCCCGGTATCGTCGTGGTTTCTCGCCCCTTTCTTGGTGCGGGTCCCGTCACGCGCTAGCAGGCCGCGGTGCCGTCCAGATGCGCCGCCAGTTTTGCCTTGGCGGCGGCGATCGCGGCCTCGAGTTCCGCGTCGCTCATTTTCGCGGGATCGCGGGTCAGGTCGAGCGGGCGGCCGTCAGCGCGGCCTGGTTTCTCACGGCGTATGGGGTGTTGCGCGGGTTTTAACGCGCGGACGGGCTCGGGCTGGGCGGGGACCTCGATCGCCGGCGGCGGCGCCAGCGATTCGGCCGGGCGCGCCTGCGCCTTGGCCAAATGGCGCAGCGTGGTGTTCATCGCGCGATTGAGGGTGGCGTGGATGCGATGCAGGCGGGTGTG
>CAIUPC010000407.1 GCA_903900905.1 uncultured Acetobacteraceae bacterium | reverse complement strand
TGCCGACGTAGGTCGGCATCCATGCCTTGGGCCAAGCGCGGGTAAGAAAGGCGTGGATGCCGACCTACGTCGGCATGACGATGGAGACGGCGGCACGACGGCACGACGGCACGACGAACAAGGAGCAACATCATGGGTTTACGGGTCCAGCCAGGGGTTATCGGCTGTGCGATCCGGCCGGTTATCGCCAGCCGCGATCGCTCGCTTGAGGAAATCATCTACGAAACCGCGCAACTCGCGTTGAAAGACGCCGGCCTGACCATCAACGATATCGATGGCATCGCGGTGGGCAGCAACGACCAGTTCGACGGGCGCTCGATCTCGGTGATGATGGCGTCGGGCTCTGTCGGCGGGGTGGATCGCGACATCATGTCGACGCCCTCGGCCAGCGAGCACGCCTTCATCCTTGGCGCGCTGCGGGTCGCCACCGGCCAGTTCCGCACCCAGCTGATCGTGTCCTGGAGCCCGACGGAAGTGTCGTCGATGCCGGAGGCGCAGCGCCTCGGCACCGATCCCTATTTCCATCGCGCGCTGCCGCTGGACGAGCTGTCGGCGCATGCGCTGCAGGCCTCGGCGCTGGAAAGCGCGGTGCCCGGCGCCCGTGCGGCGGCGCAGGCCGTGGCGGCGAAGAACCGGGCGCAGGGTGAGGCTGCCTACCCCGCCCCGCCGATGACGCCCGACGCCGGCAAGCTGCGCTGGCCGCTGACGCCGTCGATGACCTCCGCCCCGGTGACGGGCGCGGTGGCGATGGTGCTGGCCTGCCCGGCGTTCATCGCCGAACGCGGGATCAAGAACGTGGCCTGGCTGCAAGGCATGGGCTGGGCGACGGAGGCCGGGTTCCTCGGCGATCGCGACCTCGCCACCGCCCCGGCCTTGGATGCCGCGGTGAAGCAGGCCTATGAGATGGCGGGGATCACCGATCCGGCCTCGGCCTTCGGCGTCGCCGAGATCACCGATGCTTCGCCCTATTCCGAACTGCTGGCCTATGAGTCGCTCGGTCTGTGCGGCCGCGATGACTGGGAAGCCCGCGCCACCGACGGCACCTTCCGTGTCGGCGGCAAGCTGCCGGTGAACCCCTCCGGCGGGGCGCTGACCTGGAACCCCGTGTTCTGCACCGGCCTGATCCGCATCGCCGAGGTCGCGCAGCAGGTGCGCGGCCAGGCCGGGACGCATCAGATCCCCAACGTGACCCGCGGCCTCGCCCATGCCGGCAGCGGCTTCGCCATGATGTATCAGGCCGCGGTTATTCTTGGACAGGAGGCACGGCCATGAGCGGAGATCGTGTGGGAATCATCGGTATCGGCCAATCCGCGTTCCGCGCCCGCCGTGACGATGCCAACTACCCCGAGCTGGTGCGCGAGGCCGTGGTCATGGCCATGGCCGACGCCAAGATGGACTTCGACGCCATCCAGGCCGTCGTCTATTCCTTGTCCCCCGATGCGATGGTCGGCATTGGCAACGCCGAACGACTGGGCGTCGATGCCGTCGGCGGGCGGCGCAAGCCGTTCCTGCGCATCAATACCGGCGGCGCGACCGGCATCTCCGCCGCCTCCGCCGCGTATTACCATGTCGCATCCGGCATGTACGACGTCGTGCTGACCGCCGGCGCCGACAAGGTGGGCGAATGCGGGGACTCCCAATCGGTTCTGAACAAGATCTGGGACCCGAGCTACGAACGCCCGCTGCCGCTCGGCACCATCAACATGCTGGCGATGTCCGGCGTGCGCTACATGCAGCAGTTCGGCATGACGCAGGAGGATATGGCCTACGTGACGGTGAAAAACCGCCGCCATGCGTCGCTGAATCCGAACGCGCATCTGCGCAAGCAGGTCACGATCGACGACGTGATGGATTCCCGCATCATTTCCTGGCCGTTAAAACTGCTGGATTGCTGCCCGCAATCAACCGGTGGCGCGGCTTTGGTGATGGCGTCGGAGAAATACATCAAGGACAACCATCTCGACGCCGTATGGATCACCGGCGTGGCGCACGCGGCGGAGACCTATTGGATGGGTGACCGCATGGGCATCAATCCCACCGCGGAACACTCCGGCGCGCATGCGCTGGGCCGCTCGTTCGAGAAATCCTACCGCATGGCGGGGATCAAGGACCCGGCGAAGCAGGTGCATGTGGCGGAGTTGTATTCGCCCTTCAGCAACACCGAATTCCATGCCATCGACTCCGCGAAACTGGTCGCCAAACCCGGCGATTCCATCCGGCCGATGCGCGATGGCGAATTCGAACTGGGCGGGCGCATTCCGGTGAACCCATCCGGCGGCACGCTCTGCACCAATGCGATCGCGGTCACCGCAATGGCGCGCGTGGCGGAGACGGCGTTGCAGGTCTGGGGACGGGCCGGGGCGCATCAGGTCAAGGGCGCGAAACTGGGCATCGCCAGCGGCAATGGCGGCGACCACCAGATTTTCGGCACCATGGTTATCGAAGCTTAAAGGAATATCGCAATGGAACTGTTGGGCCGCCAGGAAGTCTGGAGCATCACCTACGACCACGCGCTCGGCGAAACCGCGAGCACGTTTTATACCCTGATCCGTGACGAGGCCGCGATTTACGGCCGCCGCATCGCCGGCAGCAACAAGGTGATGGTGCCGCCGCGCTCATTCTCCGACGAAACGCTGGAGCCGACGGGCGAATGGGTCAAAGTCGGCCCGGGTGGGCGGATTGAGGCGTTCACGATGGTGTACGAAGCCTTCAAGAACCTGCCGCCGCCGCCTTATGCGTTTGGTTATGTGCTGCTGGATGGCGCTGATACCGCGCTGGGCGGGTTCTTCAAGGGCGTCGATCTGGCCGATCCGGAGGCGGCGGCGGTGAAGCTGAAGATCGGGACGCGGGTGGTCGCGAAGTTCGCCGACGAGCGGAAAGGCGAGATGCTGGACTTCTGGTTTGAGCTGGAGGGGTAATTTTCGGCTCCCCTCCCGGGGCTGATCGAGGAGCGCCTGCGCACAGTAACGTGCGCAGGCGTCACCAATACCGTTGCTCTATGTCCTGCCGCACGCTCACCCCTGCCGCGCCGTCCCTGGCCGCCCGGCCGCCAGCCCCGCGGCGAACTTGTCCGGCCGCGTGAAGGCCAGATATTCCGCCGCGTATTCCGGCGGCAGGATTTCGACCATCGTATCGTTCTCGACCCAGACCTCGACCACGTGGAACGGCCCACGGTTGCAGTCGAAACAATCCCAGCCCGCGCGCTGCGCCACGGCCTGAACCGTCGCTTTGTCCGTCGCCACGCTCAGCGCGAAATGGGTCGAGCCATGGCCGCGATGCTCGGCCCGGATGAATTTGCCGCCGACGGCGCCATTCTGCTGCAGCACCGTGCCCGCCGGATAGACCTCCACGCCCGAGCCATGGTCGTCCAGTTGTAGCGCGAAAAAGCTGCCGGGATTGGGCGGAAACGGCACGGCCCTGCCGCCCATCAGTTCGGCCAGAACCTCGGCGGCCTGTTGCGGATCACGCGCGGCAATCGACAGATGATGAATCATAGCGTCCTCCTGAATGAGATACCGGGGCATGATCGCACGGGCCGCGCGCCGCCACACGATTTATTATTCTTTACGCCGCCAGCACCGCATCCACGCCCGCGATGGTCGTGCGGTGCATCACCCGCCGCTCCGTCGGATCATGCGGCGTCACCTGGTGCATCGTGCAGCGATTGTCCCATTGCACGATGTCATGCGGCTCCCACCGATGCTCGTACACAAACCGCCGTTCCCCCGCCAACCCCGTCAAATCGGCGATCAGCTGCCGCGCTTCGGCCTGCGGCATGCCCTCGATCTCATCATTGTAGATCGGGCTGATATAGAGTGAGGTCCGTTTCGTGATCGGATGGACGCGCACCAGGGGCTGCCAGACCGGCGGCATGGCGGCCTTTTCCTCCTCGGTCAGCGGCCGCAATTCGGCGAGTTTATGCAAATGCCCGAAATCATGCAGCGCCCGCCGGCCGTGAAGCTGCTGCTTCAGCGACTCTGGCAGAGCCTCATACACGGCATACATATTGGTGAAGTGCGTCTCCCCACCGGTGCGGCTGATCTCTACCCCGTGCAGCAACGACCCCGTGCAGGGTTTCTCGCGAAAGCTGCTGTCGGTGTGCCAGAACTGCGCCAGCGCCACCTGCTTCACCGTCGCATGCGTGGGCGGCATCAACTCGTTATCGTCATTGACATTCGAAACCCGGAAAATCTCCGGCAAAAAGCGGGAGCGAATAATCTTCTGGTGATGCACCTCCAGATCGCCGAAGCACCGCGTGAAAGCGACATGCTGTTCGTCGCTGATGTCCTGTCCCGGGAACACCAGCACCTGATAGTGCATCCAGACATCATGCAGCGCCTGGAACGTCGCCGCGTCGGGCACCACGCGCATGTCGATGCCGCGCACCTCCGCCCCGAGGGACGGATGCAGCGGACGAACCTGTAAACCGCTCATGGCAATCCCCCCGATCAGGCCGGTTGCTCGACGAATTCGAAGCCCATCGCACGCGCGTGGTAGTAAATCCCGCCATCCTGGATGATCAGGAACATTGCCCGCTCATTGCCGCCATTATGGTGCGAGTGCACCGACACCGGCGGCGTGATCGTCGTCGCCCAGGGTGCCCAGTCCTTGCGCTTGCCGTCGATGACGGAGAAGCACCGCTCCCCCTTGATCACCAGCGACACCGCGACCGAGTTATGCCGGTGCGGCCGCTGCACCGCCCCGCCCGGCAGGGAGTTCATCGCCGCCGTCAGCGTGGGCAGGATATTGCGCGTCGCTTCCTGGCGTTCGGCGGAGAAGATCAGTGCCGAACCGGCGATCTGCTCACCACGGCCGACATCGTACAGCAGGTCGATCTGCCGCTCGATCTCCGCGCCACGGTAGTGCACGACATCCGTCGGTTATTCACCGGGCCCGGGCGCGCGCAGCTTCTCAAACGCCAGCTGCGGTTCGTTGGTGACGATCCACAGCACCGTATCGGCGGCCCCCGCCGTATGCGCCGCCTGTTCGCCGCCGGGCAGGATGAACAGATCGCCCTCCCCCCAGTGCACCGTTTCTCCCGCGCAGACCGTCGTGCCGGCACCCGTGATGACGTAGGCGATCACGCCGCTGGCGACGAAATCGGTCGCCAGCGTCTCCCCCGCCCGAATGCGGGCATAATGCGCCAGCACAAGCGGCGAGGTCGCGGGAAACGCGCAGTCCAACATCCCGGATATATCGCAGGAAATCAGCCCCGTCGGAGTCGCCGGGTCCAGCGCCCGGGCCGGTTCATCGGTGAACAGGTGATCCGGCACCACCGGCAGCTGAAGGTTGAAGGCATTGCCGGTGTTGAAAAACCGGCCGCGGGCTTCAGCCGCACTGGCCGGGGCCGCCGCGCGCTGGGCCGGCATATCGGCGATGCTGAGGGGACGGATATCGTCGGGCATTGGGCGCACTCCCGTTATGGCGCGGCTCGGTTACCTCGCCTTGATGGGAGCATCTCAACCGGCCAGAGACCTGTCAAGAGAAACCGAATAATGTTCGGAATTTATCCGGCGGGAGGGCGCGAATGATCATAGCAGGAAGATGATAAGATATCGTATCGTCACTAAACCGTTTCATGAATCCCTATTGCACGCCTATATAAAAAAAAAAAATGCAGAGTCCACGGATGTTCGGACTTAGCCGGACCTATCAACACAATTACCAAAAGGACGCCATAATGCCTAAGTTTTCCGCACGATTGGCCGCACAAATAGCCAAAAGATGCTGCCTGTCCCTCCCGCTCCTGGGCGGTCTCGTGATAACGGCTCCGGCTCACGCCGGTCTGCTCGGCACCAATCTTTCACTGACGGTCTATAAGACCAGCATCTCGCCGGCCAATGTTGTCTTCCCAACTTCCAATGCCACGGTCATCAACCCAGGTGCGGAATTTAGCGCTGGACCCGTCTCGGTCGATGCGACCGATACGACGCTCAGCATCTCCTTTAACCTGACCAACTGGAACTCCGACGTGCTGATATTCAGCTTTGTCGATAGCGCCGCCGGTTCGTTCAGCAATGTCGTGATGTCGTCCAGCACCTTTCCGAACAGCGCCTTCACCTCGGATTCCACGCATTTGGATTTTTCCTGCTGCTCGACCGGCCAGAACTTCCCTACGACCGGCTTTAACGTGACCTTCACCGGCCTGGGTGCGGCGAGCGCGCCGGAACCCGCCAGCCTGGCCATTTTTGGCATGGGCCTGGCCGGGCTGGCCCTGCGTCAGCGCCGGGCGAAGGGTTAATCCACAAACGCGGCCCGGGTTCCACAGAACCTGGGCCGCCCCTGCCCCCTTACCGCCCAACCCCTAACAGCGCGTTCAGCGTCACCCGAACGCCCGATGGCATCACGATATCGCCCGGCGCCATATCGTCCGGGCAAGCGCCGACCCAGCGCGCATCCTGAACCGAAGTCGCATCGCTGCGCCCCTGCCTCGTCGGCGGCTCAAAATGCGCCTTGATCTCGGCATGGAAAGCCACATCGCCTTTGATCGTCAGCACCGATTGGGAGGTAATGCGGGTTTCGCCCATCCGGCAGGTCACATCGGTTGTCAGTTTTTCGCCGCGGCGATCGGTCTTGGTGACGAGGCAATCGCCCTCATTCCGCGCCTGGGTCAGCCGGAACAGCGCCGCCTCGGTCACGGAGTCGATGCAGATACGCACTTCCCGCACCGGTTTCCAGATTGAGCCGCTTTCGGTCACCATCTTCCACAGACCCGGCCTGCGGCGGGAGAAATCGTCGATCCAGGTCCCGGTGCTCACACAGATCAGAAAGCCCAGGGCGGAGAATACCCCGACCCGGATCGCCAGGCGTTTGGTACGTTGGGCGGCAACCTGCGCCGCCATACGCGCCGCCCATTTTGTCTGCGGCTTTCTGGAAGAGCGGATCACCGCTTCAGTGGCTCGGGCATCGTGCGGATCGCACCCAGCTCCTTGCTGAAGCTGACCGGAGCGTTGGTCATACTTTCCGCGGCACGGGCGATGCGATCAAGCTGCCGCTCGATCCGGGTCAGGAGGGCCACGATAGCATCCATGGCAGGTTCGGCTGCACCGGCTGGGAACTCGTCTGGCATGGGACTGTACAGCTCCGATGAATGGGGCGAGCGGGTTATTTATCCCCGCGCAACAGTGAACAGTTTGGCGCGCCCTGGTGGATTCGAACCACCGGCCCACAGCTTAGAAGGCTGTTGCTCTATCCAACTGAGCTAAGGGCGCCCGGCGACCATTGTCGCCGAAACGCGCTCCGGCGGGAAGGCCATTATATCGCGAGCAGCGCCTGGGCGCAGGCATCGAGGATCGCGTCGGTGTCCAGCCCGTATTCGCTGTACAAATCAACAAGATCCCCGGTCTGCCCAAACCGGTCCGGGCCCAGCGGAATCACCCGCTGCCCGCGCACCGACCCCATCCAGGCATGCGCCGCGGGATGTCCATCCAGCACCGTGACCAGCGCCGCGCCCGGCGCCATCGGCTCCAGCAGCCGCTCGATATGCGACAGCGCACCCGGCGTGCCGGTCCGCCGGCCCCGCATCGCCGCCAGCCAGCCCGCATGCAGCCGATCGGGGGAGGTAATGGCCAGCAGGCCCGCCCCCGGCTCCTCCTGCACCACTTCCGCGAACGCCGCCTCCACCTCCGGCACGATCGGCCCCTGATAACCAAGCGCGATGCGCGCGCCCTCGGCGGGGCGGACGATCCAATGAGCGCCGGCGATGACTTCGGCGGGGTTCAAAACCCGCTCCTTCTGATCCAGCGCCCGTGTGGACAGGCGCAGCCAGACGGCGGACCCATCCGGGCGCTGCATATGGTCGAAGGCATGGCGCATCAGGATGCCCAGCTCGTCCACATGCGCCGGTTCGAAACTGGCCAGACGATCGGTTGACATTCCAATAAGCGGGGTATTGATCGATTGATGCTGGCCGCCCTCCGGCGCCAGCGTGATGCCGGACGGGGTCGAGACCAGCAGGAACCGCGCATCCTGGTAACAGGCATAAAGCAGCGCATCGAGGCCGCGGTTCACGAACGGATCGTACACCGTGCCAATCGGCAGCACCCGCGCCCCGGTCATCGCCGGCGCCAGCCCTGCCGCACCCAGCACCAGGAACAGGTTCTGCTCGGCGATGCCGAGTTCCATGTGCTGCCCCTCCGGCGACATGCCCCAGCGCTGCGCCGAGGCCAGCTTGGCGTCACGGAACACGTCATTGCGGGTATGGCGGTCGAAAATGCCGCGCCGGTTCACCCAGGGGCCAAGATTGGTCGACACCGTGACGTCCGGGCTGGTCGTCATGATGTGACGGGCGAGGTCTTTCAGTTCCCCCTGCCCGCGGCCGATCTCGGCGAGGATGTCGCCGAAGCCGCCCTGGGTGGACATTTTGCGTCCGGCCAGCTTGGGCATTGGCAGCGTTTCAGGCACGAACACCATCGGCGCGGTCAATGCGCGGCCTTCGGGAGTCAATGGTGTCGCGAAGGGCACCTCGGCCAAAAAGGCGCGCATCTCGGCTTCCGGCACGTCCAGGCCCTCGAACAGGTCCCATTCATGGCCGGGGCGGATGTTGATGTCGCGACGGAATTGCTCCATCTGCTCCTTGCTCATCAGCCCGGCGTGGTTGTCCTTATGGCCGGCGAAGGGCAGACCCATGCCCTTGATCGTATAGGCAATAAAGCAAGTCGGCTGGTCGCCTTCGGCATCCGCCGCGCGCATCGCTTCCGTCAGGACCTCGATATCGTGGCCGCCGAGATTGGTCATCAGGGCCGCAAGCTCGTCATCGGTGTGGGAGTCGATGATCGCCCGCGCCTTGCCGCGCCCGAGATCGGACAGCAGCGTCTGCCGCCAGGCCGCGCCGCCCTGGAAGGTCAGCGCCGAGTAGAGGCTGTTCGGGCAGTCATCGATCCAGGCCCGCAGTTCTTCCCCGCCGTCGCGCGCGAAAGCGGCCTGCAGCTTGCGGCCGTGCTTGATGGTGACGCAGTTCCAGCCCATGTCGCGGAACAGGCCCTCGATCCGGCCGAACAGGCGATCCGGGACGACGGAATCCAGGCTCTGGCGGTTGTAGTCGATCACCCACCAGACATTGCGGACATCGTGCTTCCAGCCTTCCAGCAGGGCCTCGTAGATATTGCCCTCATCCAGTTCGGCATCGCCGGCGATGGCGATATGCCGGCCGGCCGGCAGATCCGATCGGCCCAACCCATGCAGCCGCACATAATCCGCCATCAGCGCCGAAAAACTGGTCATCGCCACGCCAAGCCCGACGGAGCCGGTGGAGAAATCCACCTCCGCCCCATCCTTCACCCGCGACGGATAGGGCTGGATGCCGCCCATCTGACGCAGGCCCTTGAGCTTCTCCGCCGTCTGGCGGCCGAACAGATAGTTGATGGCATGGAACACCGGCCCGGCATGCGGCTTGACCGCGATGCGATCCTGCGGCCGCGCGATCTCCATATATAATGCGGCGAGGATCGAGATGCTGGAGGCGCAGGACGCCTGATGCCCGCCGACTTTCAGCCCATCGCGGTTAGGCCGGATATGGTTCGCGTGATGGATCGTCCAGGCCGACAGCCACAGCAGCTTCTTTTCGATCTGCTTCAGAATATGAACGCGGCGATCAACGGTCGTCTCACGCGTCATAATGGGCCTAAGCGGGGCGGGGCTGAGCGGGGCGTTCATAGATGGACTCTCCGTACCGGCTGTTAGCCGCTTCTGTCATGGAGTGCCCCCGCCCCGCCAGCCCAGATTTTGCGTGGCTGGGCTTACCCCATATGCAACAGGACAAGCGAAATTTCGACAGAGTATCCTCCCCCTCCCCTTGCGGGAGGGGGTTGGGGGGAGGGGTGAAAAGGCACAATGTCCGGGGAAATACCCCTCCCCCCACCCCCCTCCCTCAAGGGGCGGGGGAGATTTTCCCAGAACCAACACCTGAGCCTGACGCCAGAGAGGCTTACCCCGGCATGCGCCGCAAGGGCGCCTCGGTCCGCGCCTGCAGCGTCTCAAACGTCAGGCCCGGAATCATGTCCAGCACCACGAACCCCTCCGGCGTGACTTCCAGCACCGCCAGATCGGTATAGACCCGCCGCACCACACCTTTGGCCGTTAGCGGATAAGAACACACCCGCCGGATGCGGGATTCCCCGTTGCCCTTGGTGTTATGCTCCATCGCCACCCACAGACGCTGCGCCCCCACGGCCAAATCCATCGCGCCGCCCACCTGCTTGACGGGTTCGTTGGGGGAGCGTGCCCAGTTGGCGATGTCGCCATTCTCCGCCACCTCAAACGCCCCGAGCACGCATAGATCGAGGTGCCCGCCGCGCGCGATCGCGAAACTATCCGCGTGATGCACGAACGCGCCGCCGGTCCGCAGCGTGATCGGCGTGACGCCGGCATTGACCAGATGCGGGTTCACATTCTCCGGTGACGGCGCCGGGCCGATGCCGATGACGCCGTTCTCGGCATGAAAAATCACCTCCCGGTCTTCCGGCACGAAGTCGGACACGCCGGTGGGAATGCCGATCCCGAGGTTGACGAACCAGCCTTCGGGAATGTCGCGGGCGATGCGGGCGGCGATGCCGTTGCGGTCGAGCGGCTTGAATGGGGTGTCGGACATGATCGTGTCCCTCTTATTGCGCGGGCACATGCAGCACGCGCTGCACGAAGACACCGGGGGTATGGATATTGGCGGGCGGGAGGTCACCGAGTTCGACCACATGCGCGGTCTGCACAATGGTCAGCTTCGCCGCCATCGCCATGATCGGGTTGAAGTTCCGCGCGCTGTCCTTGTGGGTCAGGTTGCCCCAGCGGTCCGCCTGCCAGGCATCGATCAAAGCGACATCGCCGAGGATGGGATATTCCAGCAGGCAGTTGCGGCCGTTGATCACGCGCGTCTCCCGCCCCTCCGCCAGCAGCGTATCGGCGGCTGTTGGGGTGTAAAACGCCTGAATGCCGGCGCCGCCGGCGCGGATGCGTTCGGCCAATGTACCCTGCGGCACGATTTCCAGTTCCAGCTTGCCGGCGGTGAACAGGCGCGCGGCGACGCTGGCGGGGCGGACGAAGCTGCAGACGATCTTGCGGATACGCTCCGTCGCCAGCAGCTCCGCGATCGGGCCATCGTCGCGCCCGCCGGCATTGACCACCAGCGTCAGATCTTTGGCACCCTGAGCGATGAGTCCCTTCAACAAATGCTCCGGAGTCCCGGCGCCGAAGCCGGCGAGCAGGATTGTGGCGCCATCCGGGATGCCCGCCATGGCTTCTTCGGTAGTGCTCACGAACTTGTGTATCATGATTTTTATCAATCCTCGGAGAAGACGCGCCCGTCATCTAGCCCACTCACGGCTCCCGTGCCAACACGCGCCCCGCAAGATAGAGAACTCCGTCCTTTTTTGGCCTTTTTGCACAATATTATTGCTCAAATCCGGATGACCTTTGTCATCGCCCGAAGCCCCTTGCATTTTGCAAAAATTTCGTAATGTATTGTAAGATTTCCTTCAAATCAGTTACATTAATCGACTATCGACAATGTGAAGGGTTTGGCCATATCTGACACTGTAATTGGGGGTTGCACTAATCGTGTATCAATTGATCAAAATCTACCTGGAACTTAAATTTGATCGCCGCGCGGTCACGGCGCTCGAATACGGCCTGATCGCCGGAATCATCGTCGCGGTCATCGCGCTTGGGTTCGGCGTCCTGGGCACCAACCTGTCTTCCAAATTCAGTAAAGTCGGCAACAGTCTGTAAGTAACCGCGGCATCATAGCATCACGGTTCCACCGTCCACCGCTATGGTCTGCCCGGTTACAAAACAACTGCCGTCGCCAACAAGCCACGCCACCGTCCCGGCCAGATCGGCCGGGGCCAACGTGCGCTGAATCGACTGCCCGGCACGGATCACTTCCAGGCCGCGGTCATACTTCTCACCGAGGAACTCCACCGTCCCCTCGGTCATCACCGCGCTCGGCGCGATGGCGTTCACCCGGATATTGTCGCGGCCCAATTCGCGCGCCAACCCACGGGTCAGGCCGATCACCGCCGCCTTCGACGTGGTGTAATGCAGGGCGTAGGGCATGCCATAGGTTGCCGCCAGAGAAGCGATATTCACAATTGAACCGCCGCCGCCCTGACGCATCGCCGGCACCACGGCCTTGCAGCAGTTCCAGATGCCCTTGACGTTTACCGCCATCGCCGCATCCCAATCCTGTTCCGGAATGGCGTTGAAGCGCCCGCCGCTGAGCGAGCCATACAGCGCGGCGTTGTTGACGATCGCATCGACCCGCCCGAACGCGGCCATCGCGGCGGCAACCATCGCCTCGCACGACGCCAGGTCGGTCACGTCCAGCCGAACCCCAACCGCGCCATTGCCCGCGGCTGCGACCGCGGCGGCGCAATCGGCGACATCGCCAGCGACGATATGCGCGCCCTCGGCGCCCAAAGCCCGCGCATACTCAAACCCCAGGCCGCGCGCGGCCCCGGTGATCAGCACGACTTTGCCTTTGACGCTCATGGTCCACTCCTCGGTTCAGGACCCACGAACGATGCGGCCGGCCGCGGCGCGGTGCAAGCGTCGATGATGCGCCCGGATTGAGACCACCCCCATCCCGGCGGCCGTTCGGTTGCCGGCCGAACCCCGCCCGCCTAGGGTGCCCGCCTCACCGCAACCATCCGAAAGGCCCACCATGGCGCCCAACACCAAGCGCGTGTTCTACGTGAACGCCGTCTCCGCCCAGGTCTATCTCGACATCCTCGGCGGCCGCCCGGACATCCAGCTGGACAAGCTGGTCAATGAAAGCCCGGACAGCGAGGCCGAACCCATCCTGACCCAGGCGCATGCCTATCAGATCGGCTCGTCGCGTCAGGAACTGGCGATGAAATATCAGGGCTACACGCCGCTGCTGCGGCGCTGCCCCAATCTGGTGGTGCTGTCGACCAACGGCGCCGGCTTCGACACGGTGTCGCTGGCGGATGCGACGGCGGCGGGCGTGGCGGTGGTCAACCAGGCCGGTGGCAATAAAGAGGGCGTGGCCGAACACGCGCTGGCCATGATGCTGGCGCTGTCGAAGAAGATCATGCTGTCGGATCATCAGATGCGCGCCGGCGGCACCTATAACCGCCGCGACTACATGGGCGACGACGTGCAGGGCCGCAGTATCGGCCTCGTCGGCCTCGGCAATGTCGGCGGCCGGTTGGCGGAGCTCTGCCGCGGCCTGTTCCGCATGCGCGTCATGGCCTACGACCCCTATGTCACCGCCGAACAGGCGGCCGCGCAGGGCGTGGAGAAAATGGCCTCGCTTGAGGACATGCTGCGCCAGGCCGACTATGTGTCGATCCACTGCCCGCACACCGCCGAAACCCGCGGCATGATGGGCGCGGCCCAGTTCGGCGCCATGCAGCCGCATGCGTATTTCATCACCACCGCCCGCGGCGGCATCCATGATGAGGCCGCTTTGGCCGCCGCTTTGACCGCGGGGCAATTGTCCGGCGCCGGGCTGGATGTGTGGGAGGATGAGCCGCCGCCGTCCGACCACCCGCTGCTACAGTTCGACAACGTGCTGGTCAGCCCGCACACCGCCGGCATCACCCGCCAGTCGCGCCACAACATCGCGAAGATCGCGGCTGAGCAAATGCTGGATATTCTGGATGGCAAGAAGCCGCCCCGGCTGCTGAACCCGGAAGTCTGGCCGGCGTATCGGGAGCGGTTCGCGAAGATCCTCGGGTTCATGCCCGAGGCATAAGAGCCCCCGGTAACTCCCCCTCCCCTTGCGGGAGGGTGTTGGGGGGAGGGGTCGTCCCCCCTTCCGACTTCAATAATCGTGTGGCTTTACCCCTCCCCCCGCCCCCTCCCGCAAGGGGAGGGGGAGAAGGTCGAGAGGCCTCCCCTCACCCCAGCCCAAGCCGCTCCGCGATCCCATAGCCCTTCGCCAGGTCGCTGATCTTGGTCCAGGTCGCGTCTTCCACCGGCACGCCGTTCTTGCGGCGGTCCTGTTCTTTCCGGAACTCAACCTCACCGGGGTAGAACACCTCGGTAAAGCCTTCCGCCAGCGGCGTCGCCTTCAGGTAATGCGCGAAATCCGTCACCTCTTTCTTGAAGGTGTCGAGCGAACGGAACGCCTCCACATTGAACACCGCCATGAAGCAGCCGTCATTGTGCCGGCCGGTCGGTTCGACACCGAAGCCAAGGCCGGTCAGCAGGCCCGACAGAATCTCCACGATCACTGCCAGACCCGTGCCCTTGTAACCTTCCGCGCCACCCAGCGGCAGCAGCGCGCCACCGGCCTTCAGCACCCGCGGATCGGTGGAGGGCTTGCCGTCTTTGTCGATCAACCAGCCGCTCGGCACCTGATCGCCACGCGCGGTGGCGACATTGATCTTGCCGGCGGCGGCGGCGGAGGTCGCCATGTCGAACACCAGCGGACCATCCAGGTTGGACGGGATCGCGAAGCACATCGGGTTAGTGCCGAGGCGGGCCTGCGCGCCGCCGAACGGCGCCACCGCTTTCGGGCTGCGGCCGGAGTCGGCGGTGATCAGGGCGATCATGCCCTCCGCCGCGGCCATCAGCGGATAGCTGGCGAGGCGGCCGATATGGCTCTGGCGGAATACCGTGGTGGCGGCGACGTTCTGCTTCTTGGCTTTCTCGATCGTGTAGCGCATCGCGCGGTCGCTGACCGCGTAGCCAAAGCCCCAGTTGCCATCGACGACGGTGGTCGTGGCGGTTTCCTGAGTGATGACCCAGGGCGCCTTCGGCACGATATGGCCGGCCTTGATGCGTTCAATATACTGCGGGATCAGGATGATGCCGTGGGAGTCGTGGCCCACCAGATTGGCGCCAATATTATACTTGGCGACAACAGCCGCCTCTTCCTCCGACGCGCCGGCCGCGATCAGCAGGCCTTTGGCGATGTCCATCAGTTGTTCGGCGGATACGTTGGGCATGGTCGTTCTCCCCTTGGGTCGGTTACGTTACCCCAAACGCTACGACAGGTCGGCCCGATGGCCAAGGCCCGGGGCCGCGGAGGGCAGCCCAATGGGCGCTAACCTAAGCGGCGACGGCCTCTCCTCCCCGTCATCCCCGGGCTTGTCCCTGTGTGACCGGGATGACTCCTGACACTTATACCGGGATGATGGTTGACACAATTCTTGCTTTGTTCCCTGC
>CAIUPC010000406.1 GCA_903900905.1 uncultured Acetobacteraceae bacterium | reverse complement strand
GCCAAATTTTCGTTTCCGCGATCTGTGAATCCGGTAGGGACAAGCCGGGCCATGACGGTTTAGTCAGATAGTGATCGGTCAATGGTTCGGGCGGCCGGTATTATTCACTGCAAGTGCCAGTGGCGGTGCTCGGGTCAAGCCCGAGCATGACGAAAGTACATCAGCGCCATCGCTCAATCGTTCAACCGGACAGCACCGGGATAAGCCCGGGGATAACGTTGAGGGTTCGACTGTGGCGCACGTCGATCCAAATGCGCCCCCCCCTAAACCGGCAACCTCACCTGCGCGCGAAGCCCGCCCAACGGGCTGATCCCCAGCGCGATATCCCCGCCATGCGCCCGCACGATATCCCGCGCGATGGTCAGACCCAACCCGGTCCCGCCCTCGGTCGCGCTTTCGAAGGGACGGAACACGCTCTCCCGCCGATCCTCGGGGATGCCGGGGCCGTCGTCATCGACGGTGACGAGGATCGAACGGCCCTGCACTTCGGCGGAAAGGATCATGCGTTGGGCGTGGCGATGGGCGTTCTCGACCAGATTGGTCACCGCCCGCCGCACCGCGTCCACCCGTAGCGCGAGGACCAGGCCGGCCGGCACCGCCAGCGTCACATTGGCCCCGGTGCGCCGCGCGCGGGCGGCGATGTCGTCCAGCAACGCCGACAAATCAACCTGCTCCGCCTGTTCAGTCCCCTCCCCGCGCGCGAAGGCGAGGTAGGCGCCAATCATGCGCTCCATTTCCTGGACGTCGGCGGTCATTTCGTGGATGTCGGGTTCCATCTCCTCCGTCGCCGGCAGCATTTCCAGCGACAGGCGCAGCCGGGTCAGCGGGGTGCGCAGGTCGTGTGACACGCCGGCCAGCATCTCCGTGCGCTGCGACAGGAAGCGGCGGATGCGGTCCTGCATGCGGTTGAACGCCGCGGCGGCCTGCCGGACCTCGGTCGCGCCTTCCGGTCGGATCGAACCCACATCGCGGCCGATACCGAAATCCTCGGCCGCCTTGGCCAGGCGGCGGATCGCGCGCACCTGATTGCGCATGAACAGCGCCGCGATGCCAAACAGCAGCGCCGCGGAACCGACCACCCACAACACGAACAAATAAACGGTCGAGGTATAAAGCCGTTTGCGCGGGGCTTCAAAAGTCACAATCCCATCGGCGACCTGCACCTGGACAATGACCACGCGGGTATCGGAGGCCCAGTCCATGAAGAACGGCATCGTCAACTGCGCACGCAACGCGTCGTCCAGATCGTCATCCATCGGCCCGATCACATTAACCCGCGGCCCGCCTGGCAGCGCCCCGTTGCGGATCATCCGAATGCCAAGGCCAAAATGCCGGCGCGCGTCTTCCAGGATCCAGTCCGTGTTCTCCTGCCCCGGAAAGCGCTGCATCAGGGTGATCGTCTGCGCGATCTCCCCCGCGACGGCGCTGGATAAGCGGCGGGAGACGACGTCCAGATGGCTGCCGTAGAACACCCGCAGCGTCACCACCTGTAGCAGCACCAGCGGCACCAGGATCATCAAAAGCCCGCGCCACAATAAGGAGCGCGGCATGATCCGCCGGATGGTGTTGGCAAACGGCCAGGCGATCCGCGCGCGCATCGCCTCAGACCCCGGGCTTCAGCACGTAACCGCGCCCGCGCACCGTATGCAAAAACCGCGGCTCCCGCGGGTCGGCCTCGATCTTGCGGCGCAGGCGGGTCATCTGCACGTCGATCGCCCGTTCGCCGGCCTCGTCCATTTGCAGGGCGGCGGCGATATCCTCCCGCGACAGCACTTCGTTTGGCCGGCGGGCCAGGGCGGTCAGCAAGGCGAGTTCGCCCCCGGTCAGGCGGATCACGCCCGACGCGGCGCGCAGCTCCCCCCGCTCAATGTCGAACTGGGCGGTGCCGATCACGACGGGGCCGATTTGGGGTTCAAGCACCGGTTCGGGCGGCGGGGCGGCGACGCGGCGGAGCATGGCGCGGATGCGCAGCAGCAGCTCGCGCGGCTCAAACGGTTTGCCCAGATAATCGTCCGCCCCGGCCTCGAAGCCCGCGATCCGATCCTCCGGCCCGCCCCGCGCGGTCAGCAGCAGGATCGGCAGGTCGTTGCCCTGCTCCCGCAGGGATTCCGTCAGTTGCAGCCCGGTTTCCCCCGGCGGCATCATCACATCGAGCACAATGAGGTCCGGGCTGAGGAAGGTCAGCTTTGCCCGCGCATCGGCCGCGTTTTCGGCGGCGGTGACGCGGAACCCCTCCTGCGCCAGATACCGGGCCAGCCGATCGCGCAGCCTGGCATCGTCTTCCACCAGCAGGATCAGGGCTTCGTCAGCCATCGTCGTTCGCATCCTTCTCCAGCCGCGCCGCGTCGGCCGGGTCCATGATAGCGCGCATCACCGCCTTGAACCCATCGAAAGCGGCATCGCCGGCCGCGGCGAAAGCGGGGGCGAGGCGGGCTTTCTGGCGCTCGAACAGGCGTTGCTCCAGCGCCCTGCCGTCCTGGGTCAGGGTCAGCCGGCGCTGCCTTCGATCCGCCAGCCCCGGTTCCTGCGCGACCAGCCCGCGCTCCAGCAAATCGGCCAGCACCCGGGCGAGGGATTGCTTGGTGATGCGCAGAATCCCCAGCAGGTCGGTGACCGTCAGGCCGGGATTGCGGCCGATGAAGTGCAAGGCGCGGTGATGC
>CAIUPC010000405.1 GCA_903900905.1 uncultured Acetobacteraceae bacterium | reverse complement strand
GATCTATGCGGTGTTCACCAAGGCCGATCTGCTGTCCGGGTTTACCGAGTTCTTCGCGGACCTCGACCGCGCCGGGCGGGAGCAGATCTGGGGCACGACCTTGCCGCTGGAAGCGCCGGGCGACGGCTCCGCTTCGCTGCGGCCGCTGCTGGACCGCCTCAGCCGGCGCATGTTCGTCCGCCTCGACGCCGAAGCCGACCCCGATCGGCGGACGCTGATCGCGGGCTTCCCGGCGCAGTTGGCGAGCGTTTTGCCGCGGCTGGAGACCTTCATGGCGCGCGCCTTCGGGCCGAACGCGGCGGGGAAGATGCCGTTGCTCCGGGGCGCTTATTTGTCCTCCGGCACCCAGGATGGGACGCCGATTGATCGCCTGATTGGGACGATGGCGCGGTCGTTCGGGCTGGATCAGCGCCGTGCCGCGCGGCTGCGGCCGGAGGCGGGGCGGTCCTACTTCCTGGCGGGCCTGCTGCGGGACGTGGTGTTCCGGGAGGCGATGCTGATGGTGCACCGTCCCTCCGCCGAACGCATGCGCAAGCGGCTGCGGGTCGCCGGCTTCGCGGTCTGCGGATTGGTGGCAGCGATTGGCGGCGGCGCTTTGCTGATGGAGCGGGCGGCGAGCCAATCCACCATCGACACCGCCGATAAGGCTTTGGCCGCGATGCGGCCGCTGGCGGCGGATGTGCCGAGTGACGCGGTGGCGGAGTCGGATTTTGCCCGTATCCGCCCGTTCCTCGACGCGGTGTCGGTGGTGCCAGATGTGCCGGTGGCCGATCGGATCGGATATTCTCAGGGGGCGAAGCTGCTGGCGGCGCGTCAGGCGCAGTACCGGCACGCGCTGGAATTCGCGCTGTTTCCGCGGCTGATGTGGCGGGTGGAAACCCGCATGCGCGGCGCGCTGACCGATCCCGATGGTTTGTATGACGCAACCCGTGTGTATTTGATGCTGGGCGGTGCCGGGCCGCTGGATCCGGCGCTCGTCGGTGATTGGTTTGCCCGCGATTGGGACGCGTCGTATCCGGGGGAGGGCAATGCCGCCCTGCGGGAATCGTTGCGCCGGCATTTGGCTGCCTTGTTGGAGGACGCGCTGCCGGCGCTGGCCCTTGATGGCCCGCTGATCGCTGATGCGCGGGCCGTCATCGCCCGGTTGCCGTTGGCGGAGCGTGCCTGGTCCCGCCTGAAACTGGCGATCGCCCCGAAGTTGCCCCCGATGTGGCGGCCGAGTGAGGCGTTGGGCCCGGCCGGTGTCGCGCTGTTCGGGCGGCTGTCGGGGCGCGGGCTCGAGGAGGGGATCTCCGGCCTGTTCACCACCGCCGGCTTCCGCGATGCGGTCCTGCCGGCGCTGCCGAAGATCGCCCGCGAAACCGCCGCCGAGGGCTGGGTTGTTGGCACGCCGGTGCCGCCGGACAGCCCGGCGCGGCGCTCGTTGGAAGGCGATATTGTTGCGCTTTACGCGGCCGAATACATGGCGACCTGGGATGCGGTGCTGGCGGATGTGAACCCCTCGCCACCGCGGAGCCTGACGCAGGCGGCGCAGGACCTGTTCATTCTGGCGTCGGCCTATTCGCCCATGCGTAGCGTGCTGTCCTCTGCCAGCAAGCAGCTGGCGCCGGCCAGCGATGTGCGGCCGGCCCCCGGACCGATCGCTGATGCGATTGGCGCGATCGATCTGCGCTACCGGCCGATACGGCTGTTGTTTGGCACCGGCGGCGCGGCGCCGATTGATCAGGTGCTGCGGCCATTGGGCGATTTGCAGCAGCAATTGGCGAAGCAGGCGGCCAGCACGACGCGCGCTTCCGGCTCTGACGCAAACCAGGACCCGGCCGCGGCCCTGCGGCAGGAGGCCGGGCGGCAGCCGCAGCCTCTGGCGCGCTGGCTGGTGGCGCTGGCGACCACCGGCGCGGCATTGCGCGATGGCGGCCCGCGCGGGGCGATGATCGCGGCCTGGAATGCCGGCGGTGGCCCGCTGGCCGTGTGCCAGTCGGTGACGACCAACCGCTACCCGTTTGTGCCAGGCGCGACGGCGGATGCCTCGGTGGAGGATTTTACCCGGGTGTTTGGTCCGGGTGGCGCGATCGACGCGTATTTCAACACGCAGTTGAAACCCTATGTCGATATGACCGTGAAGCCGTGGCGGACGAAGGCGCCGGACGCGATGACCGTGCCGGTCGCGGCGGGGGAACTGGCGCAGTTTCAGCGGGCGGCGGCGATCCGGGACCTGTTCTTCCCGGCCGGCAGTGCCAGGCCGCTGGTGCGGTTCGATCTGACGCCGGGGGACCTCGACCCCGCGGCGCAATACGCGACGCTGGAGCTGGGCGGCGCGACCACGACCGTGACGCGGGGGGCGCCGGTTCGGCCGGCGGCTCTGACCTGGCCCGGGCCGGGTGCGGCGCGCCTGACCGTGACCGCGGATGGGGCGGCGCAGCGGCTGGAGGATACCGGCCCCTGGTCGCTGTTCCGGCTGGCGGCGCGGGCAAAGTCCGTGGTCGTTGGCGATCGGGTGCAGATGCAGTTTGCTGTCAACAGCCGATCGGCTCGGTTTGAGGTCCGTGCGAATCCAAATCCGTTTGGGACGGCGTTGTTGTCGGAGTTCCGGTGTCCGGCGGTGCAGTGACCCACCGCTGACCCGCCGGTATCGACACTCCCGTCATGCCGACGCAGGTCGGCACCCACGCCTTTCTCCCGTTGATTGCTGTAAAGTCGTGGATGCCGACCTCCGTCGGCATGACGGGTTACGACGGCCTTTGCGCCATTTATTCGACCTTCTGGTATGACCGGTCGCGTATGGCTCGCGCCCCCTATCCCAGCGCCTGCGCCGCCTGCAGCACCGCCGCCGCGTGGCCGGTTACGCTGACCTTGCGCCAGATTTTCGCGATCTTGCCATCCTTATCAACCAGGAACGTACTCCGCTCCATGCCCATATATTTGCGGCCATACATCGATTTCTCGACCCAGGTGCCATAGGCCTCGGCCACCGTTTTGGTTTCATCCGATGCGAGCGGGAAAGTCAGTGAGAATTTCTCCGCGAATTTCTCGATCGGCTTCATCTTGTCGGGTGACACGCCGATGACGTCGAGGCCGATATGGCCGAGCTGGGGCAGGGCTTCCTGGAAGGCGCAGGCCTCCTTGGTGCAGCCGGGCGTGTCGGCTTTGGGGTAAAAATACAGCACGAACGGCTTGCCGCTCAGGCCCGCGAGGCTGACGGTGCGGCCGCCGGTGGCGGGCATTTCGAAATTTGGGGCCAGGTCGCCCTCTGCTACGCTCATGATCCAATCTCTCCGATATGGCGGACGAAGGCGGCCCGCGTCTGTTGCGCCAGTTCGTCAAGGTTGGCGCGCAACCCGCTGACGTCAACCGCCGGCAGGCCCAAAACCGCGGTCGCGTCCAGCAACGGCCGGGCGGAGGCATCGGGCAGGTTCTCCCCCACACTCCGTCCCACCACGATCCGCAACAGGCCCTGCACCGTCCGCCAGGTTCGATCGGCGTGGATCAGCAGCGCGGCATCCTCGGGCGGTAGGAACCCCTTTTCGGTCAGTCGCTTCAGTGCGATCCGAAGCGTGGGGTGACAGACCGCGGGATCAGTCCGTGCGTGGATCAGTTGCAGGGCCTGACCGATAAACTCCACCTCGATCTGGCCGCCGGGACGCAGTTTGACATCCCATGGTCCCTCGGGCGGCAAATCGCGCAGCATGCGGACGCGCATCGCGGCGGTGTCGGCGCGGATGGTGGCGACGGGGCCGGCGGCGGCGATCGCTTCGGCGATCGCGGCCTCCACCTTGGTTTTGAGTTTCGCGGGTCCGGCGACGATGCGGGCGCGGGTCAGGGCCAGGCGCTCCCAGGTCCAGGCATCCTCGGCGTGATAGCGGCGGAAGCTCGACAACGATACCGCGACCGGACCTTTGTTGCCCGACGGGCGCAGCCGCATGTCCACGTCGTAGAGCCGGCCCTCGACGCCGGGCGCGGTGACGGCGGCGACGAAGGCATGCGCGGCGCGGACGAACCACTGGCTGACCGGCAGGTTGCGGGCGCCGCGGCTTTCGGTGACCGACTCCGGGTGATCGTAGATCAGCATCAGGTCGAGGTCGGAACCCGCCATCATCTCCCGCCCGCCCATCTTGCCGAGGGCGACGACCACCATGCCGCCACCACGCACCGTGCCATGGCGGGCGGCGAAGTCCGCCAGAACCGGCGTCAGCAGCGCATCCAGCGCCGCCTGCGCCATGTCGGAGCGCCGCTCCCCCGCGATGTCGGCGTCGAACCGGCCTTCCATCTGGGCGACGGAAACGGCGAAGTCCTCGGCCTTGACGGCACGGCGGGTGATTTCGATCGCGTCCTCCAGCTGGCGGGCGTCGCGTAAGCGGGCCTTCAACTGTTTCGGCGGGGCTTCGCCCTCATCGGGCCATAACAGGCCTTCCAGGGAGGCCGGATGCAGCGCGAGATGTTCCGCGAGCTTCGGCGCCGCGCCCAGCACCGCGGCGACGCGGTCCAGCAGGATGGGGTTGCGCTGGAACAGCGAGAGCAGCTGCACGCCCGTCGGCTGCGCGGCGATGAAGCGGTCGAAGCGGCTGAAGGTCTCGTCCGGATGCGGCTGGGCGGCGAGGCGGGCGAGGACGGTGGGCAGCATGGTGCCCATCAGCTCCCGCGCCCGGATGGACCGCAGCGCCCGCACATGCCCGGCGAGCCAGCCGCGCACGGTGGTGACGACCCGCGCCGGTTGCTCGAAGCCCAGGCGCCGCAGGGCGTCGATCGTATCCGCCGGGGCGGCGCCGTCGCCGGCGAAGTCGAACTCCACGCTGGTGATGATCCCGCCGGGCAGGTCGGGGAGTTGCTCGAACACGTCGGTGTAGTGGGCACGGACCCGGCCGAGCTGGCGCAGCAGGGCCGTGGCGAAGGCGGTGCTATCGGCATAGCCCATGAACGTCGCGATCCGGGCGATGTCATCGGGGGCTTTCGGCACGTCGTGCGTCTGCCTGTCGGCCACCATCTGCAGCCGGTGCTCGACCTGGCGCAGGAAACGGTAGGCGGCGGCGAGTTCGGTGGCGGCGCGGGCGGGAACCAGGCCGGCTCGGCGCAGCAGGCGCAGCGCGGCGAGGGTCTGCTGGATGCGGAAGCTGGGCTCGCGCCCACCCCAGACCAATTGCAGGGTCTGCGCCATGAACTCGATCTCGCGGATGCCGCCCTCGCCGAGCTTGACGTTGTGGCCGGCGATGCGCGCCACCGGGGCGCGGGCGCCGTTCAGCGCGGTACCCTTGTGCTGGTCGATGCGCCGCTTCATGGCGTGGATATCGGCGACGGCGGCGAAATCCAGGCCGCGGCGCCAGATGAAGGGGCGGATGGCGTCGAGGAACCGGTGCCCGACAGTGAGATCACCGGCCACCGGCCGGGCCTTGATCATCGCCGCCCGTTCCCAGTTCTGGCCCAGGCTTTCGTAGTAGGTGATCGCGGCATCGATCGACATCGCCGGCGGGGTGGAGGCGGGGTCGGGGCGCAGCCGCAGGTCGGTGCGAAAGACATAGCCGCCGGAGTCGCGTGCCTCCATCAAGGTCACAAGGTCGCGCGCCAGGCGCACCATGAAGCGGCCCATGGCGTCACCCGCCGTTTTTTCGGTATAAGGAACCGCTGTTGGATCGTAGAGCAGCACGAGGTCGACATCGGACGAATAGTTCAACTCCCGGGCACCCAGCTTGCCCATGCCGAGCACGGTGAACCCGCATTGCAGAGCGGGATTGGAAGGGTCTGGCAGGTGCAGTTCCCCGGCGTCATGCGCAGACCGCAGCAAATGCGCGACAGCGAGGGACAGGGTGGCTTCCGCGAGCGCCGAGAGCGCGTGGGTCACCTTATCCAGGCGCCAAATTCCCCCGATATCGGCGATGGCCACGGCCAAGGCGACGACCCGTTTGGCTTTGCGCAAGGCGGCCGCGACCTGCTCGCGTTTGGCGTTTGGCGATTCGGCGGCCAGCGCTTCCATGGCCGCACGCACAACCGCATCCGGCCCGTCCTTCACCAAAGCGCGAACCGCCGCCCCCTCCCGCATCGCCATATCGGCCAGATAGGGGCTGTTGCCGCCGAGGCAGCGCAGCATGGCCGACACGTCAGCGCGGTGGCTGAGGCTGCGTTCGGCGCGGCCGAGTTCGGCGAAGCGCTCGATCAGCCGCGCCGCCGCCTCCGGGTCGTGCGGCGCGGGCCAGGGGCCGGACATGTGGGGGTGGGTTTTTTCCATTCGCGGGCAGGCTGGCGGTGAGACGCCTGCTGGGTCAAGCGACCATTGCATCCGCGATCGTCTCTCACCGGATTTTAAGCACGCTGTTCGGGCTGCTGTTGCTGTTCCTGTTGCTGGTGGGCGGCCTGACGTGGCGTTTGACGCAAGGGCCGATCGATCTTGGGTTTCTGATTCCGCGCATTGAGGGGCTGGTGAATCAGGACGGCGCACCGACGCGGATGAGCATCGGTGGCGTGGCTTTGGCGTGGGAGGGGCTGCACAAGGGCCTCGATCGCCCGATCGATCTGCGGCTGCGCGACGTCGCGTTGACCGATCAATCCGGCCGCAAGCGGTTGATCGTGCCGAGCACGGCGGTCGTGCTGTCGGCGCGGGGCTTGCTGCAAGGGCGGTTGTTGCCCAGCGCGATTGATCTGAGCGGCGTGCGGTTGACGCTGTTGCGGGCGGCTGATGGCAGTGTGGGCGCCGATATGGGCAGCCTCTCCGAGATGATTGACACGTCATCCGGCGACCCCACCGCTGGTGCCGCGCCGGCGGCTGAATCGGGATCAATGGGTGCCTCGATGCCTGCCTCCCTGGCGGAATTGATGCGTCCGCTCGGCGATGACACCACCGGGGAAGGGCATGTTCTCAGTCTTCTGCGCCGCGTTCGGCTGTCCGATTTCGCTCTGACGGTGCGCGACGAGGCCATTGGGGCGACATGGAGCGTGCCGCATCTTGATCTGGACCTGACACGGCGCCGCGGTGGTGGTGTCGATCTGGCGGGGCAGGCGGATGTGGCTCTGGGTGGCCAGACCGTGCATGCGACGGTCTCGGCGGTGTCCTCGGTGAACCGGGAGCGGATCGAGGTGCGTGTCTCGCTCTCCCCCGTGATTCCGGCCGCGCTCGCACGGGCGGCACCGGGGCTGGCCGATCTCAGCGCGGTGGATGCGCCGGTGACCGCGCAGGCGGTGTTGAGCCTGTCTTCGACGCTGGAGCCGGGGGCGGGATCGCTGAGCCTGACCCTGGGTGCGGGCAAGCTGCTTATCGGCCCAGGCGAGGCGCCATTGCGCTCAGCGGAGGTCAGCCTGATCGGCACCTGGCCGCGGGGGCTCAATGGGACAGTGCGGATGGTGCTGCCAGGGGGGGCGGGGCAGCCGGACCCGGTGCCCTCGGCGGCGGTGACGGGCGCACCGCCCGCGCCGCGCCGGACCATCGGCCTGTCGCTTGGCCTGGATCGGGTCGCGTTCGCGGATCTGCCGGCGTTGTGGCCGCTCGGGCTGGCACCGGGGGCGCGGCAATGGGTTCTCGGCAATATACCGGCGGGGATGGCGCATGACG
>CAIUPC010000404.1 GCA_903900905.1 uncultured Acetobacteraceae bacterium | reverse complement strand
CTCGCGGGAGGGGGCCGGGGGGAGGGGGCGATACCTCCGAACCGTGGGGCGTCACCCCTCCCCCCAACCCCCTCCCGCAAGGGGAGGGGGAGCGACAGGTGTATAAAGCCCAGCCCCCCCTCCTCCAGATCACCGCACTCACCGTCCGGCACGGAGCTGCGACCGTCCTCGACGCACTCGATCTCAGCATCCGTCCGGATGAGATGTTCGTGCTGCTGGGCGCTTCCGGCTCCGGGAAAACCACCCTGCTGCGCGCAATCGCCGGCTTCGCGCGGCCTGACGCGGGCCGGATCGTGCTGAACGGCACCGATCTGGCCGGGCTGCCGCCGCACCGCCGTCCCGTGAACACCGTCTTCCAGAACTACGCCCTGTTTCCGCACATGACCGTCGCGGCCAATATCGGCTTCGGCCTGCGGCATCTGGATCGCGCCGCCGCCGCCGCGCGGGTCGCCGAAATGCTGGCCCTGGTGCGGTTGGAGGACCTCGCCAACCGCAAGCCGCACCAGCTCTCCGGCGGGCAGCAGCAGCGGGTTGCCCTGGCCCGCGGTCTCGCCCCGAAACCGGCGCTGCTGTTGTTGGATGAGCCGCTCTCCGCCCTCGACCGCGCCTTGCGCGCCGAAACCCGCGACGAACTCGTGCGCCTGCGCCGCCAACTCGGCACCAGTTTCATCCTCGTCACCCACGACCAGGAGGAAGCCCTGACGATAGCCGATCGGATCGGGGTGATGCGGGCGGGGCGGATGGAGCAGGTGGGGACGCCGGCGGAGGTCTACGAGCAGCCCAACAGCCGCTTCGTCGCGGAATTCATTGGCGCGGCCAATATCCTGGCCTGCGACGTCCGGCCCGGCGGCATGACGCTGGACATGATCCGCCTGCACGCGACCCTCGCGACCGCGCGCCCCGCCCCGCCCGGCCCGGGCCTGCTGGCATTCCGGCCGGAGCGGGTGCGCTTCGGCTGCGTGAGCGAGGCCAACGCCCTGAGCGGCACGCTGAAAGCCATATCCTACGCCGGTGGCTCACTGTCCTATGTCATCACCTTGAACGCCACGACGGACATCAGAATGGTGCGCCCGGCCCATGACGAACCGCGCCGGAGCGCGCCCGCCATCGGCGACACGGTCACGGTGTGCGTGCCACCCGAGGCCTGCATCGTGCTGCCGGCATGAACCGCCTTCTGGTCCTGGCCCCGGTCTGGGCCTGGCTGGCGCTGACCCTCGCGGCTCCGCTTGGGATCCTGGCCGCCATCGCGGTCGCGGAGCCGGCGGACGGGGTTCCGCCCTTCACCCTCGGCCTGTCGCTGGAGTCCCTGTCCACGGTCCTGACCGATCCGCTCTATCGTGATGCGCTGCTGGCCAGCCTGCGCGTGGCGGCTTTGACCACGCTGCTCTGCCTGGTCATCGGCTATCCAGCGGCGCTGGCCATCGCGCGCGCACCGGCCCGTTGGCGGGATGGTTTGCTGCTGGCGCTGATGCTCCCCTTCTGGACCGGCTTCCTCATGCGCATCAACGCCTGGATCGGCCTTCTGGCCGATGACGGCTGGCTGGCGGCGCTGGCGGGTTGGCTGGCCGGTGAGCCCGTGCATTTGCTTTATACGGAGGCCACGCTGCTGCTGGGGATGGTTTATAGTTACCTGCCCTTTATGATCCTGCCGCTCTACGCCAATCTGGCCCGGCTGGACCCGGCGCTGACGGAGGCATCCGCCGATTTGGGCGCCCCGCCCTGGATCGGGCTGGTGAAGGTAACGCTGCCCTTGTCGGTGCCAGGGATCGCCGCCGGCTGCGCCCTGGTCTTCATCCCCGCGACGGGGGAGTTCGTGATCCCGGAACTGCTGGGTGG
>CAIUPC010000403.1 GCA_903900905.1 uncultured Acetobacteraceae bacterium | reverse complement strand
GGAAACCATGGTCCCCGGGACAAGCCCGGGGATGACGGATAAAAGAGACCGCCGCCCTCTTACTTAACGCATATGGGGCAAAAACCACGGCCCCTCAGAACGGAACCCCATCGAGGCAGCCCATCCTGCCGGCGGCGTAGTCCCGCCGGGCCTGTAACAACCGCTCCGGCGTATCCATCACGAACGGCCCCGCGAACAGAATCGGCCCCTCGGCCGGGGCGCCGCCGATAAGCGCCACATTGGTGACGGCCTCGCCAGCGGTCAGGGTGATCGCGTCACCCTCGCTCAGCAGCGCCAAAGCGCCGGGAGGAACCGCGCCCGCCGCCGCGACCAGGGCGCCATCCAGGACATACAGGCCCAATTCCGCGGCCGGATCGACCGCCAGCCGGATCGTGGCCCCCGGCTCCAGCCTTATATGGGCGAAGGTGGTGGCGGTGGCCAGGCGCATCGGCCCTTCAGCGCCCGATACGGTGCCCGCAATGACCACGACAGCAGCGCCCGCCTCCGTCATCCGCGGCAGATCGGCCGCTTTCCAGGAGGTATAGGCCGGCTCATCGAACTTCTGTGCCGGCGGCAGGCTGGTCCACATCTGCAGGCCATGGCGGGCGCCAGCGGGCTGTTCGGCGTGCAAAATGCCCCGCCCGGCGCGGATCCACTGTGCGTCTCCGGCCCCGATCCGATCGCGGAAGCCCATGCTGTCGCGATGCTCCATGCCGCCTTCGAGCAAATAACTGATCACCTCGATCCCCGCATGCGGGTGCGGCCGATCGCCGATGCCGCGCTGGGACTGGCTGCGGTAATGGTCGACGAAGACGAAGGGGCCGACCGATATGCGCGCCTCGGTGGGCAGAGCGCGATACAGCAGCATGTCCCCATCATCGATCGCGCGGTTGGCTGGCAGCACGGTGGTGATCGCGCGGTTCATGCGTGTGGCCTTTCGGGCAGTGCGGGGCGGAAGCCACGCGATGCGCCGCTTATAACGGTTGCGATGATTGATCGCACGCGATGGCGATTTTTTCGTTGAAAGCCGCCGGCGATGGGCACATGCTGCGTTGCAACATAGAGAGCGTCGTTCGGCCTGCAACCATAGGGGATCGCGACCATGCGTGAACGCGGCTACTGGGATGATTTCGCTGACGGGATGGCTTTGACCATCGAAGGCGAACGGCTGATTGTCGGGGAGATCGCCGCCTGTATCCGCGAGGAGGCGGGTTCGGCGATGCGCTGGATCGCCGAACAGACGCGCGGCCTCGGTTGGATCTGGCACCCGTTGCGGGGTCAGCGGTAGCGGCCATGCCGCTGTAGCACCTCGATCTTGTAGCCGTCCGGGTCCTGGACGAAGAAGAACTTCGCCATCAGCGCACCCTCCCGGTGGAATTCCTTGATCGGCTGCGGGATCAGTCCGGCCGCGTCGAACCGCTGGTGTTCGGCTTCGATATCGTCCACGACATAGGCGATGTGGCCGTAACCGTCGCCCATCGCATAAGGCTCTGTCCGCCCGTGGTTGATGGTGAGTTCGAGTTCGAACGGGCTTTCCTCGCTTGCCAGATAGACCAGCGTGAACCCATCGAAATCGTAACGGTCAGCGATTCGCATGCCGAAGGCGCGGCCGTAGAAATCGACGGATTTCGCCTCATTGAGGACGCGGATCATCGTGTGGATGGGCTTGGTCATGGGTGGTCCTGGTGCGGTCTTGGGCGTGACGATTGGCCATGGTTATACAAGACCGTGGCCGATCGAATAGCCGGGGCGCCGCCACCGCACCGCGTTCCCCTCCACGCCCCAGGCGTTGTATGCTCCGCCCGTGCCCGACACCCCCACCGATCTCTTCGGCCCCGCCGAACCGCCCGAGACCTCCGAAACCCGCGCCGCGCGCCCGCTGGCCGATCGGCTGCGGCCGCGCGTGTTGGAGGAGGTGGTGGGGCAGGATCACTTGCTTGGCCCCGAGGGCACGCTGGCGCGCATGCTGGCGCGGGGGTCCTTGGCCTCGCTGATCCTCTGGGGCCCGCCGGGGGTCGGCAAGACGACCATCGCGCGGCTGCTGGCGGCGCGCTCGAACCTGCATTTCACCCAGCTCTCGGCGGTGTTCTCGGGCGTCGCGGACCTGAAGCGGGCGTTCGAGGAAGCGACCAGGCGCCGCCGGACCGGGCAGGGGACGCTGCTGTTCGTCGATGAAATCCACCGCTTCAACCGCGCCCAGCAGGACGGGTTTTTACCCGTCGTGGAAGATGGTACGGTCATTCTCGTCGGCGCGACCACCGAAAACCCGTCCTTCGCGCTGAACGGGGCGCTGCTGTCCCGATGCCAGGTGCTGGTCCTGCGCCGGTTGGACGATCCCGCCCTGGAATTGCTGCTGACACGGGCGGAGGCCGAGCTGGCGCGCCCCTTCCCGTTAACCCCTGAAGCCCGCCAGGCGCTGCGGGCCATGGCGGACGGCGATGGCCGCTACATCCTGAATATGGCGGAGCAGCTGGCCGCCCTGCCGCCCGCAAGCAAGGTGCTGGACCCCGCCGGCCTGTCCGAACTGCTGGCGAAACGTGCGGCGCTGTACGACAAGGACCGGGAAGAGCACTACAACCTGATTTCGGCGTTGCATAAGTCGTTGCGCGGCTCCGACCCCGATGCGGCTTTGTACTGGTTCGCCCGCATGCTGCACGGCGGGGAGGATCCGCGTTTCCTCGCCCGCCGGCTGGTCCGTTTCGCGGCCGAGGATATCGGCATGGCCGACCCCACTGCGCTGACACAGGCGTTGGCGGGGTGGGAGACGTATGAGCGGCTGGGCTCCCCGGAGGGTGAGCTGGCACTGGCGCAGGTGGTGGTTTACCTCGGCACCGCACCGAAATCGAACGCGGTTTACACCGCCTTCAGCGCCGCGCGGGCGGCGGCCAAGGCGACGGGCAGCCTGATGCCGCCGGCGCATATCCTGAACGCGCCGACCAAGCTGATGAAGCAGCTGGGCTATGGCGAGGGGTATGCGTATGACCATGGGACGGAGGATGCGTTCTCCGGCCAGAATTATTTCCCCGATGGCATGGCGCGGGAGACGTTCTACCAGCCCCGCGACCGCGGGTTTGAGCGCGAGATTGGCAAGCGGCTGGAGTATTGGGCGAAGCTGCGGGCGGCGAAGGGGCGGTAGCCGCATGTGTCATCCTCGGCGAAGGTCCAGTACTGTCTTGTTTAATCTCGAGGTGAGGAACGCCAATCCCCGCCGTCCGGGTGGATGGCTGTGCGCGCACGCGATCCACCCTCCCGGAGGCTTCTGCCTGGGGTGACACGATCATCAAACCGTTTACGCCGGTTCGTATGCCACGCCGGCTGCCACGGAAGGGGCCAGCGGAGGAGGCCGCCAGGATCGTGCATCTTCCAGCCACCCGGTACTGTGCCTTCACCGATGGCTCGGTCCCCATGGGCGCTAACATAGTGAGAAATGGCGGCAAAAACCGTCATCTCCGGGCTTGTCCCGGGGACCATGGTTTCCGCTTGTACCGCGATTGGTCCCCGGGACAAGGCCGGGGATGACGCGGAAGAGAGGCCGCCGCCGCCCATGTTAGCGTCCATGGAACAAGCCCGGGGATGACGTCTTTTTGGCGCCCAGGCCCGATCCGGCCCAGCAGAATCAGGGTTGGTCGGCCAGGCGCGCCCGGCGGCGGCGGAGCAATTCTTCCTTCATCCGCGTCAGATGCGGGTGGTCAGATCGGCGTTCCTTGCCATGTGCCGCGATCCAGCGATCCCGTTGCTCTTCCAGCACCCCAACCAGGTCCGCCGCGGTGTCGAGGTCGCCCAGCAGGCAGGCATGTTGAAACGCTTCTTCGATCGAATCGGCCAGCCGGCGATGCGCGGCCTGCCCGACGCGGTCGAGGCGATTTTGGGGCACGGCCGTGTCCGCCATCGAAATCCGCGAACTCAGAAAAGCCGAAATTGATCGCATTGGGACACTCCGCCGAGGGGGTGGAATCTGCCACCTCCCGTATTATAAAAACGGGCGTACTACACTCAAGGTTGAGAATCCAGGACAAATTTCATGGCAACGTCCAAAATTCCAGAAAATTCTACCCGCCGATGGGGATATCCAGATCGATCCAGGACAGATGCCCGCCTTTTCCGGCGCCTGTGTCAAGAAACACCGCCTCCCCCCCGGCGCGGCCCCGGCGGCGGTACGGCCGCCCATCGGTGCCCCGGCGATCATGGCCGCAATAGACGGTGACGGGTCCCGGGATCTTTTCGACCCAGGCAATGCTGCGCTCGGGATACCCGTCCGGCTGAATGCGCCCGGTTGGTTCGCCATAGAGCGCCCGCGAAACCGGGCCATGCGGGCGTTCCAATCCCTGCGGTTCGGACGGCTGCTCCAGCATCGCGGGGTGGAACCCGCCATGCACGAACAACGCCGCACCAAGCCGCAGCCAGACCGGCGCCCGCGCGGCTTCGAGCGCGACCCTTTGGCGGAGGGTATCATCCAGCTGGCGTAGCGTCTCACTCAAAGCCGGGCCGGGATGGCTGACCTGCCCGGCGATGGCGCGGGCGAGTTTGAAGTCATGATTGCCCAGAATGAACAGCCCGCGCCGCTGGTCGATCAATTCAAACATGATGCGCAAAGCGCCAGAACTGTCCGGCCCATTGTCCACGAGATCGCCCAGTTGAATGACAAACCGGTCGGTCGCGGCAGCGAAGCGGAAGGCGTTGGCGTCACCATGGACATCGCCCACGACCCGGATTCGGGTGGGCAAGGAAGGAAGGAACGGTGTCATCGTCCCACAGCTTAACGGCCCCGGGGACTCAGACGCCAGCACGAAGCGCGGCGAACGCGGCCAAAGCGCGTTCACGTCCGCGCGCGAGATCAATGATCGGGTGCGGGTAAGACCGCCCGAGCGCGATGCCGGCCGCGGCCAGGGCCATTGGCGGCGCCTCCCACGGGGCGTGGATATAGCGCGTATCGAGGCGGCGCAGTTCCGGCACGTAACGGCGGACATAGGCGCCATCGGGATCGAATTTCCGCCCCTGCAACACGGGGTTGAACACCCTGAAATAGGGCGCGGCATCGGCCCCGCTCCCCGCCACCCACTGCCAGTTCGCCGCATTCGCCGCCAGATCCGCGTCGACCAGCGTGTCCCAGAACCAGCGCTCCCCCTGCCGCCAGTCGATCATCAAATGTTTGACCAGGAAGCTGGCAACGACCATCCGCACCCGGTTGTGCATCCAGCCCGTCTGCCACAGCTCCCGCATTCCGGCATCGACGATCGGCACGCCGGTCAGGCCGCGCTGCCAGGCCGTCAGCCCGGCGGGATCGTCGCGCCAGGGCATGTTCTCGAAGGCCGGTTTGGCGGGGGCATCGGGCAGTGCCGGATTGTGCCAGAGCTGATGAATGCTGAATTCCCGCCACAGCAGCTCCCGCACGAAGGCCGCGCGCCCATCGCCGGCACCGCGCCAGACGGTATCGGCCGCGATTTCGCCGAAATGCAGATGCGGCGACAGCATGGCGGTCGCGGGCAGGTCGGGCCGATCACGGGCGGTGGCATAGGCGTTGGGGGGCAAAGCGAGGAAGCGGGTCAGGCGTGCCTGCGCCCCGGCCTCACCAGGTGTCCAGGTGGCGCGCATTCCCGCGGCCCAGTCGGGTTTGGTGGGCAGCAGGCCCCAATCCGCCAGCGTTTCGGATCGCGGAGCCGACGCGGCCGGGATACGGTCCGGCGCGGGGATGGCGGGCGCGGGGCTGCGGGTCAGGCAGGCGTTGGCGAACGGGGTATAGACCGCGTAAGGCCGGCCCGCGCCGGTCGCGATCTCCCGCGGGGAGAACAGCATCGCGGTGCGCAGCCGCCGCACTGTGACACCGGTGTTGGACAGGGCTTCGGCCAGCGCGCGATCGATCGCGCGGGCTTCGGGTTCGGGCATCGCCCCGGTGAAGACCGTGTCGGCGCCCGTTTCCTGGATCAGGGACAGGATCGTGGGAACCGAGGCGCCACGCCGCAGCACCAACGGTGCGCCGCGCGCTGCCAGGGAATCTGTCAGGGCCGTCAGGCTATGATGCAGCCACCACTTTGTGGCCGCGCCCGGCGCCCAGGCCCCTCCCCCGTTCGGCTGGTCATCCAGCACGTAGACCGGCAGCACGGGGCGCCCCGCCGCCATCGCCGCCTGCAGCGCCGCATGATCCGCCAGCCGCAGATCGTTACGGAACCACAGGATGACCGGCGGCGTCACCGCGCCGGCGCCCGGCCGGGCTGGCGCATCAGGAACAGCATCAGGATCGCCGGCAGCGTGGTCAGGATCAGCATCTTGTAGTCGTTCGTATAGGCCACGATCTGCGCCTGCTGATTGATCATCTTGTCCAGCACCGCCGCCCCATGGTTCGATGCCGGATCCAGTAGCCCCGTGTGCTGCACCACCGCATTCAGCGCCCGGTTGAACGGGGGTCACGGATTCGCTGATCAACTCATGCATCGTCTGCGTGTTACGGGCCAGCATGGTGGAGGTGACGGACACCCCGATCGCGGCGCCAATATTGCGCAGCAGGCTGAACAGCGACGCGCCCTCGGTCCGCAACGCGGGCGGCAGGGTGGCGAAAGCCAGCACCTGCAAGGGCGTGAACACCAGCCCCAGCCCGGCGCCCTGAATCATGATGGCGGCGATGATGTCCGATGCCGGCACGTCGGGGTCCAGCCGCTGATGCGCCAGAACGAGGTGCAGATCAGCAGCAGCCCCGTGCCGACCAGATAGCGCGCATCCACCCGCGTCGCCAGCCGCCCGGACAGGATGATGGTGCACAGATTGCCCAGCCCCCGCGGCGCCATCACCAGCCCGGCGGCGGCCACGGGGTAGTTGCTCATGACCTGCAGCCAGGGCGTCATCAGCGCCAGGCTGGAGACCAGCAAGGTGCCAATCCCGAACATCATGATCAGCCCGGCGGTGAAATTGATGTCCTTGAACAAGGCCGGACGGATGAGCGGCTGGGAGGAGCAGACGATGTGGACCAGCGCCAGATAAAGGCCGAGGCCGGCGATCACGGCCTCAATGATGATCTCGCGGGAGGTGAACCAGTCCTCGTCCTGCCCGCGATCCAGCATCAGTTGCAGCGCCCCGATGCCGGCGGTCAGCATCACGAAGCCGAACCAGTCGAACCGCAGGCGGGTCAGGCCCTGGGTTGTCGGCAGGAAGGCGATCAAGCCCAGCGTGGCCGCGGTGCCGAATGGCAGGTTGATGTAGAAGACGAAGCGCCAGTTATAGGCCTCGGTCAGAAATCCGCCGAGGGTCGGGCCCATGATGGGGCCGATCATGACGCCGACACCCCAGATTGCCATGGCAAAGCCGCGGCGTTCGTGGGGATAGATGTCGAGCAGGGTGGCCTGCGACAGCGGCACCAAAGCGGCGCTGAACATGCCTTGCAGCAGGCGGAACGTGACCATCTGCTCCAGCGTTTGCGCCGCGCCGCAGAGCATGGAGGCGATGGTGAAGCCGATGATGCAGCCGACATAAAGCGGCTTGCGGCCGAAGCGCATGGCGAGCCAACCGACGGGCGCGGTCATGATCGCGGCGGCGGTGATGTAGGAGGTCAGGACCCAGGTGATCTCATCATAGCTGGCCGAGAAACTGCCCTGCATATAGGGCAGCGCCACGTTGGCGATGGTCTGGTCGAGGGATTGCAGCAGCGTCGCGCCGATGGCGCAGACGGTGATCATGGCCCGATGCGGGACATTCGGGCCGGGGTCGGGATAGGCCGCGGTGGCGGTCATGGGCGCATCGCTCGCGGCTGTTGTTGTGCGCCGCACCATGCAGGCAGCGGGTGGCCGGGGTCAATTCCGTCCGTGACACAAGGCCTATGAGCCCGCGCTAATGGTGTTTCACCGCGGTCCCGGTCGAAACGCTGGGATGGCTCACCGCCGGGGCCGCGACGTGCGGGGCACTCCCGCCTCCTCCCATGGCTGGATGGAAGCCGCCGCCGGCGCCACCGCCAGCACCGCTGGGGCGAACGAAGGAACCCCCACCCGTTGGACTGCTATGGGCTACGCCCGGTGCGACACCACCCGGATGGCCACCGGCGTACGGTGCGGCGCCACCACCCGGGTGACCACCGACAGAAGGCGCGGCGCCGCCGCCCGGACGACCACCGGCGTAGGGTGCCGCCCCGCCACCGGGATGACCACCGGCGTAAGGCGAGGCCCCACCACCCGGATGACCGCCGACAGAAGGCGCGGCTCCACCGCCCGGATGGCCGCCGGCATAAGGCGCGGTCCCGCCACCGGGGTGACCACCGGCATAAGGCGCGGCCCCTCCACCGGGGTGACCACCGGCGTAGGGTGCGGCCCCACCACCCGGACGACCGCCGGCATAAGGCGCGGCGCCTCCTGGATGACCGCCACTCCGGTACGCCGCGTCCTGGCGATAGCCGCGCAAACCGCGGCCCTCCGGATGGTAGCGCTCCAGATGGCTGCGATATCCCGCGGGCGCACCATGCCAGTGGTGATAATGGTCATAATAGCCCCAACCCGCGAGGCCGGCGAGAACCAGGAACACCGTCTCTCCGGCGATAACGGCCGTAGGGGCCCCGCCGACATAGGTTATGCCATCGGCACCGTCGTCGCCCGCGACAAACACGCAGCAATCCGTGGGCGGGACATAGTTCCGCACTTCCATCACGACAGCCGGGGGTGGATTGAGCCAATAGCCGCGGCGGTTGTTCAACGCGTCCAGCTGCTGGACGCGATAGGCATCGGGCGCGTCCGCATCGACCCGCGCGGCGCCGTTGACCAGTGAAACCTTCGCGATATCCGTGCCATCCGGCAACACGCAGATGTAGCGCCCGGGGATGTTCTGCGGCTGACAGCTCAATGAGTCGCCATTGGCCGCGAGATAGCCCTGCAACTGCGACGAATAGGGCACGCCCAGCCCGATCACACCGTCAAGGACATAGGTGGTGTTGTTCGCGAAGAAGGTCGCGGTGTCGCGCACGATCGGATGCCGGATGACATCCGGCGGTGCCGGAAGATTGGCCCAAATGCCGCGGCGAGCCGCCTGCGCCTGAATTTCCTGCTCACGATAGGCCTGCGGGGCGTCATCCCGGGCCTGCGCGGCCCCGTTGATCAGCGCGACCGCCGCCAGATCGGTGCCATCGGACAGGGTGCACACATAGTCGCTGGAGGTCTGCGGCGGGCAGGTCAGGCGCCCATCGGTGGTCGCGAGGAAGGCCTGCAACTGCTGCGCCGGTTCGCCTGGCTGGCCGACGATTCCAAACAGCGACACCGTCCGGCTGCCGGCTGTCAATTTGCTGGTATCGACGACCACCGGATGGTCCAACAGCAG
>CAIUPC010000402.1 GCA_903900905.1 uncultured Acetobacteraceae bacterium | reverse complement strand
GTCTGCGGCATCACTGCCAGAAAAACTGGCGCGAGAGACGGGGCTCGAACCCGCGACCTCCGGCGTGACAGGCCGGCGCTCTAACCAACTGAGCTACTCCCGCAAACGCGAGGGGGCGGTCTAGGGCCCCCGGAACGGGTCGTCAATACCTGGGTGCGATTAGGCAGGATATGGTGGGCGGTGACGGTTTCGAACCGCCGACCCTCTCGGTGTAAACGAGACGCTCTACCGCTGAGCTAACCGCCCGTCCCTGAGGGGACCTTAGTTCACCGCGTCCTTCAGCTGCTTGCCGACTTTGAAGCGGACCGTGGTCGATTCCGGGATCTGCATCTCTTCGCCCGTGCGCGGGTTACGTCCGGTGCTGGCCTTGCGCTTGGTGGCGGCGAAGGTGCCGAACCCGACCAGGCGAACCTCTTCCCCGCCTTTCAGAGCGCCAGCGATGGCAGCGAAAACCGCGTCGACCACTTCGGTCGTCTTGGTGCGAGGCAGGGCGGTCTCGTCGGCCACGGCCGCGATGAGGTCCATCTTGTTCACGGGTAATCATTCCTCTCGAATCTACGGCAAACCGAACTGGTTCGGCCCCCGTCGGGGGCGGCGTTAAGTAGGGTCGGGTTGCCGTCCAGGTCAATGAATTGCAGCGGCCCACTGCGATTTTTTGCAGTGGGCCGTGCGATTTCAGTGCGGCAGGGATGCGCCAGTGGGCTGCCCGGCGGTGGCAGCCACCACGGGTTCCGGCGGTTCTTCCCATTCGATGGCCACGGGACGGCGGGCCAGCGCCTGGGCGATCACTTCGTCCACATCGGCGACGCAGATGATCTTCAGGCCCTTCTTCACGTTGTCCGGAATCTCCGCGAGATCCTTCTCGTTGTCCTTCGGGATGAACACCGTGGTGATGCCCGCGCGGAGCGCCGCCAACAGTTTTTCCTTCAGGCCACCGATCGGCAGCACGCGGCCGCGGAGGGTGATCTCCCCGGTCATGGCGATGTCGCGGCGCACCGGAATGCCCGTCAGGATCGACACCAGAGACGTCGCCATCGCCACGCCGGCGGAAGGCCCATCCTTGGGAGTCGCACCTTCCGGCACGTGCACATGGATGTCGCGCTTTTCGAACAACGTCGGCTTGATGCCGAACTTGATCGAGCGGCTGCGGACATAGCTGAGTGCCGCCGAAACACTTTCCTGCATCACGTCGCCCAGCTTGCCGGAGGACTTGATGTTGCCCTTGCCCGGCAGCAGCACCGACTCGATGGTCAGAATCTCGCCACCGACTTCGGTCCAGGCCAGGCCGGTTACGACACCAACCATGTCCTCGGCCTCGGTCTCGCCGAAGCGGAATTTCTTCACGCCGGCGAACTTGTCGAGGTTCTTGATATTGATCGCGACCTTCTTCGTCTTCTTGGTCACGATCTCCTTCACCGCCTTGCGGGCGAGGTTGGCGAGTTCGCGCTCAAGATTACGCACGCCGGCTTCGCGGGTGTAGCAGCGGATCAGCTCACGCAGAGCCTCTTCCGACAGCGACCACTCGTCCGGCTTCAGGCCGTGGGCTTCCGACTGCTTCGTGATCAGATGCCGCTTGGCGATTTCGACCTTCTCATCCTCGGTGTAGCCGGGGATGCGGATGATCTCCATACGATCCAGCAGCGGCTGCGGCATGCGCAGGCTGTTGGCCGTGGTGACGAACATCACGTCGGACAGGTCGTAATCGACCTCCAGATAGTGATCCGCGAAGGTGCTGTTCTGTTCGGGATCGAGCACTTCCAGCAGCGCCGAGGACGGATCGCCGCGCCAATCCTGACCGAGTTTGTCGATTTCATCGAGCAGGAACAACGGGTTCGACGTCTTGGCCTTCTTCATGCCCTGGATCACCTTGCCGGGCATCGACCCGATATAGGTGCGCCGATGGCCACGAACCTCGGCCTCGTCCCGCACGCCGCCGAGCGACATGCGCACGAAATTACGCCCGGTCGCTTTCGCGATCGACTTACCGAGGGAGGTCTTGCCGACGCCAGGCGGTCCGACGAGGCACAGGATCGCACCGCGCACTTTCGGGCTGCGCGCCTGCACCGCCAAATACTCGATGATCCGCTCTTTGACCTTTTCCAGCCCATAGTGATCGGCTTCCAGCACCGCTTCGGCGGCGAGGACGTCGTTCTGGACCTTGCTGCGCTTCTTCCAGGGGATCGACAGCATCCAGTCGAGGTAGTTCCGGACCACGGTCGCTTCCGCGCTCATGGGGCTCATGGTGCGGAGCTTTTTCAGCTCCTGCATGGCCTTTTCGCGGGCTTCCTTGGTGAAGCGGGTCTTCTTGATGCGGGCTTCCAGCTCGGCGTTTTCGTCCTTGCCGTCTTCGCCTTCGCCGAGTTCCTTCTGAATGGCCTTCAGCTGCTCATTCAGATAGTACTCGCGCTGGGTCTTCTCCATCTGCTTTTTGACGCGGTTGCGGATCTTCTTCTCGACCTGCAGCACGCCCATCTCGGATTCCATGTGGCTGAACACGCGTTCCAGCCGTTCGCCAACCTTGGCGACTTCCAGGATTTCCTGCTTTTCGGGGATTTTGAGGTTGAGATGGCTGGCAACCGTATCGGCGAGCTTGGACGGTTCGGAGATCTGGTTCAGCGAAACCAGCACCTCCGGCGCGATCTTCTTGTTGAGCTTGATGTACTGCTCGAACTGGGTCACGACGCTGCGGCCGAGACCTTCCAGTTCCTTTTTGTCGGCGCCGGTGTCGGGCATCGGCTCCACGACGGCTTCGAAATAGACCTCGGTCTCTTTGAAGCCGGTGATCCGCGCGCGCTTGCCGCCTTCGACCAGCACCTTCACGGTGCCGTCCGGCAGCTTCAGCAGTTGCAGAATCGTGGACACGGTGCCGACACGGTAGATGTCGTCGACCGAAGGATCGTCTTGCGTCGCGTTTTTCTGGGCAACCAGCAGGATCTGCTTGTTGTCCTTCATGACCGCTTCGAGGGCGCGAACGGATTTTTCCCGTCCGACGAACAGCGGCACGATCATGTGCGGGAAAACGACGATATCACGCAGCGGGAGCACGGCGAGTAGATCGCCCCGCGCGGTGGGGGCCGGCTTTTCCGGGCCAGACCGCTCTGTTTCCGTCATAGTTGACCTCCTAATGGACAGTCGGCGCTCAATCCGCCCAACAGCGGCACGGATCGCGCCTTCACGGGGTTGTCATGCCCGTCACGTAAAGACGCATATCGGCAGCCGGGCATCATGGCACAAGACCTTGACATGCGTTTCAGGCGCTGTGTTCCGCCCGCTCTTTCCCATACAGGTAAAGCGGTTCAGCGCGGGTTTCCGCCACTTCGCGGTTGATCACCACCTCTTCGACGCCGTCCAGGCCGGGCAATTCGTACATGGTGCTGAGCAGAATCTGCTCCATGATCGAACGCAGGCCGCGGGCGCCGGTCTTGCGGGCGATGGCGCGGCTGGCGACGGAGGTCAAAGCGTCGTCGGTGAACGACAGCTTCACGCCTTCCATCTCAAACAGGCGGCCGTACTGCTTGACCAAAGCGTTCTTCGGCTTGGTCAGGATCTCCATCAGCGCCTTTTCGTCCAGGTCCTCGAGCGTCGCGAGCACCGGCAGGCGGCCAATGAACTCAGGGATCAGGCCGAATTTCAGCAGATCCTCAGGCTCGACCTCCCGCAGAATGGTGCCCATGCGGCGCGCGTCGGGATCGCGGACTTCGGCGCCGTAGCCGATTCCCGAACCCTTGCCGCGGTTGCCGATGATGCGTTCCAGGCCCGAGAAGGCGCCGCCGCAGATGAACAGGATGTTGGTGGTATCGACCTGCAGGAATTCCTGCTGCGGATGCTTGCGCCCGCCCTGCGGCGGCACGGAGGCGACGGTGCCTTCCATGATCTTCAACAGCGCCTGCTGCACGCCTTCGCCCGACACATCACGGGTGATGGAGGGGTTATCGGACTTGCGGCTGATCTTATCGAC
>CAIUPC010000401.1 GCA_903900905.1 uncultured Acetobacteraceae bacterium | reverse complement strand
TCGGAGGTTGGCAAGACAACCGCCGCCATCGGTGTTTTACGCGCGCTGCGCCGCGCTGGGCGTACCAAGGTGCTGGCGCTGAAGGCGACCGGAACCTCCTCGGTCACCGAACTGCACACCTATCAGGATTATGGCGCCACGCCAGCCTGCGACATGGTGGATTTCGGGTTGCCGACAACGCATCCCTTCGTGCGCGCCGACGCCGAGACATTCTTTGGCCGCATGCTCGACATCTGCCTCGCGGAACCAGCCGATACGCTGCTGATCGAGTGCGGCGGCGACCTGATGGGGGCCAATGTGCCCGCGTTTCTCAACGCTTTGCAGCAGCGCCGGACCGATATGAAGGTGATTCTGGTCGCCTCCGACTCCCTGTCCGCGTTGGGCGCGAAGACAGTGCTTGGCCGTTACGGGATCACCGTGACGCTGGTGACCGGCCCCTGCACCGACACGCCAGCGATCCATAGCCGCACGGTCGCGCTATGCGAGTTGCCGGCGATCAATATGGCACGCGGCGGCGGACTGCCCGGGCTGGGCTGATCAGGCGATCGAGTGCCGCCATTCCGAGCGTGGCTTCCCCCTCCGGGCGCGGCGGGAGGAGAAGCGATCCTTAATATGCGACCGGTCGGTCGGGCCGTGCGGGATCTGGGCGGCGGAAACCGGATGCCAGGCCTTGGCCGGGTTAAGGATATCATAGCTGTTGATGTAACCACCCTTCAGTACCGCCGGAACCGGCGCCGTGAGGTGCCCGCCATGGTCGAAGCGCGTGCTGCCTGGCGCGCGGAAGGTTTCAAAATAGGCGGGATAGACGAAATCGCAGACGTCGATCCCGTCTATCTGATAGGAAAATGAATCGTCCTCGCAGGGATCGCAGACCTCGTAACTATAGAGCATGTGAACCGCCGGATCCTTATGCGCGAAAACCGTCAGATTCACATCCGGGTCGGCCAGCATCTCCAGCAGCTCATGGCTCGCGGTGACAGTCCATTTCAGGCCGTATCGCTTGTCGGTGCCGGCGAAGGCATGGCCCATCGGCAAGCCGTCCGGGGTCAGCTCATGATGACCGAGAACGCCGGCCTTGTCGGTGTTATCCTGGATGGTCAGCCACCAGGTTCCCGGAGCGGCTGTGCCGCCAGTGGGGACGAAGATCAGCGTGGCATCGATCCCCCAGGCCGGGGCGAAATCGTTGGATACCTGTTTTTGCAATGCGGCTGTCAGTGCCTCGACCTCCGCATCGGTGCAGCAGGTGCTGGCGTTGATCACGGATATGGTAATGTTCGGCATAATCGGTCCCCGAATGTCGCGGGTCGTTTCTATCACGCGGTCGCGGCCGCGATGACTCCCAATTCGGTGATCATCGCCTCCCGCATCACGAATTTCTGCATTTTGCCGGTGACGGTCATAGGGAATTCGTCGACGAAGCGGATATGGCGCGGCACCTTGTAATGCGCGATCTGGTCCTTGCAGAAGGCCTTGACCTCCTCGGCCGACAGTGTGCTGCCGGCACGGATTTTGATCCAGGCGCACAGCTCCTCCCCGAAGCGCTGATCGGGCACGCCGAAGACCTGCACGTCCTGGATGGCGGGATGGCGGTACAGGAATTCTTCGATTTCGCGGGGATAGATGTTCTCCCCGCCGCGGATGACCATGTCCTTGATGCGCCCGACAATGTTCAGGTAGCCGTCATCGTCCATGATCGCGAGGTCGCCGGAATGCATCCAGCCGGTCTTGTCGATGGCTTGGCTTGTGCGCTCGTCGTCGTCCCAATAGCCGAGCATCACCAGATAGCCGCGGGTGCAAAGCTCGCCCTTGGTGCCACGCGGCACGATGCGGCCCTCGCTGTCGATGATCTTGATTTCCACGTGCGGGTGCACCCGGCCGACGGAGCCGGTCTGCTTCTCGATCGGGTCGCCGATAGCGGTCTGGGTGGAGACCGGGCTGGTTTCGGTCATGCCGTAGCCAATGGTCATTTCGGTCAGGTGCATCTCGCGCACGCAGCGGTTCATGACCTCGATCGGGCAGGGGGCGCCGGCCATCATGCCGGTGCGCAGGCTCGTTAGATCGAAGGTCTTGAATGCGGGATGATCCAGTTCGGCGATGAACATGGTGGGGACGCCATACAGGGCGGTGCAGCGTTCTTCCGCGACGGCCTTCAGCGTGGCGAGCGGGTCGAAACCCTCCCCCGGGAAGACGATCGCGGCGCCGTGGCTGGAGCAGGCGAGGGCGCCGATAACCATGCCGAAGCAGTGATACATGGGCACCGGGACGCAGACTTTGTCGGCTTCGGTGATCCGCATCGTCTCGCCATCAAAGTAGCCGTTATTGAGGATGCCGTGATGCGTCAGCGTCGCGCCCTTGGGCAACCCGGTGGTGCCGGACGTGAACTGGATATTGATGGGATCGTCGAATTGCAGCGTGGTGGCCAAATCCAGCAGCCGCTGCTGTTCCGCCGCGCCGCCGAGGCCGTGGATCGCATCAAAGGCCAGCGTCCCCGGCGCATTGCCGCCGATTTGGATGACCGCGCGCAGATGGGGCAGGGTGGCGGCGTCCAGATGGCCCGGACGGGCGCGGGCGAGCTCCGGCGCCAGCGTGTTGATCATGCCGATATAGTCGCTGGTCTTGAAGGCGGTCGCGGTGACCAAAGCGCGGCAAGCGACTTTGTTCAGGGCGTATTCGACCTCCGACAGGCGGTAGGCGGGGTTGATATTGACCAGGATCAGCCCGGCCTTGGCGGTGGCGAACTGGGTGACGATCCACTCGGCGTTATTGGGTGACCAGATGCCGACCCGATCACCTGGGTGAAGGCCCAGGGCCAGCAGGCCGGCGGCGAAAGCGTCGACCTGCGCGGACAGTTCCCGATAGGTCCAGCGGATTCCCTGCTGGCAGGAGATCAAAGCAGGGCGATCAGGAAAGCGCGCGGCGGTGCGGTCGAAATTGACCCCGATCGTTTCACCCAGCAGGGGAACGGTCGAACTGCCATTGCTATAGCTCGGAAGCGGCGTGGTCATGGTCGGTCTCCCTGATCGGCTTTTGCCGCCTATATTGAGCCGGGCATGGTTGGGTTACAATCGTCCCCGCCGCATCCCGAGGAGCCCCCTGATGGCCGCTATCCCCAACCGCCTCCCGTCCCTGAACTTCGACCTGGGGGAGACCGCCGACATGCTGCGCGGCCAGGTGGAAGCCTTCGCCGCCGCCGAAATCGCGCCCCGCGCCGCGGCGATCGACAAGGACAACGCGTTCCCGATGGACCTCTGGCCGAAAATGGGCGGGATGGGGCTGCTCGGCGTGACGGTCGAGGAGGAATATGGCGGCGCCGGGATGGGCTACCTCGAACACGTCGTCGCGATGGAGGAGGTGTCGCGGGCTTCGGCATCGGTCGGGCTGTCGTATGGGGCGCATTCGAATCTGTGCGTGAACCAGATCCGGCGGAACGGGACGGAAGCGCAGAAGCGCCGGTACCTGCCGAAGCTGATCAACGGAGCGCATGTTGGCGCCCTGGCGATGAGCGAGCCGGGCGCCGGCTCGGACGTGGTGTCGATGCGCACGCGGGCGGACAAGAAGGGTGACCGCTACATCCTGAACGGTTCGAAAATGTGGATTACCAACGGGCCGGACGCGGATGTGTTGGTGATTTATGCCAAGACCGACCTGAATGCCGGCTCGCGCGGAATGACGGCGTTCCTGGTGGAGAAAGGGTTTCCTGGGTTTTCCACTGGGGTGAAACTCGACAAGCTCGGCATGCGCGGGTCCAACACGGCGGAGCTGATTTTCCAGGACTGCGAAGTGCCGGAAGAGAACGTCCTGTCCACCGTCGGGCGCGGGGTGAACGTGCTCATGAGCGGGCTGGACTATGAACGCGCGGTGCTGGCGGCCGGGCCGCTCGGCATCATGCAGGCCTGCATGGATGTGGTCGTGCCCTATGTGCATGAGCGCAAGCAGTTCGGCCAGGCGATCGGCGAGTTCCAGCTGATGCAGGGCAAGCTGGCGGATATGTACACCACGATGAACGCCTGCCGCGCTTATGTGTACGCCGTGGCCAAGGCGATCGACCGCGGGGAGACCACGCGCAAGGACGCGGCCGGCGCCATCCTGTACGCGGCGGAGAAAGCCACCTGGATGGCGCTGGAGGCGATCCAGACCCTGGGCGGCAACGGCTATATCAACGACTATCCCACCGGCCGGTTGTTGCGGGATGCGAAATTGTACGAAATCGGCGCCGGCACCAGCGAGATCCGCCGCATGCTGATCGGGCGGGAGTTGTTCGCGGAAACCACCTGAGCGCCTGGTTCAGACGGCGTAAGGCATCCGCACCCCGGGATCATCGGTGGGGAAGTCCTTGATGTCCCGCGTCACCAGCAGCAGGCTGTGAACCTGCGCCGAGGCCCAGACGATCGCGTCCGGCAGCTTGAGCCGGGAGCGGCGGCGTAGGCCGATGGCGCGTTCGGCGGCTGCCTGGTCGATCGGGATCAGCCGGAACCCGTCCAGGAACGCCCGCGTCGCGGCTTCTGCCGATGGAGTGGCGCCGGCCAGAACCTCCATCCAGGTGATGATGCTGATGGCTTTATCCGGGAAACGGGCCAGTTCCTGCCGGGCCGCCGGGACGCCGCGGAGGTAATCGATCAGGATATTGGTATCGAACAGCGCCTTTACCATTCGCCGCGTACCTCCCGCTGATACGCCACTCCGTCCTGTGCTGCCGTGCCCCACAGGCCGAACGCATCTTCAGCATCCGGCTGATGGTGCCGGGCCAGATATTCGCTGATGGCCGCGCGGACGATCGCCGCGCGCGGTTGTTTGAGCCGATCGCATACGGCGCTGAGGGCGGCGATCTGGGAGTCGGGGATGTCGATCAAGGTGCGCATGGGTGGATTATATATGATATCATCATTAGATATCAACATGGCGATTGCTCCTTGTGATTGGTGTCAGGCCGGGTGTTCTAAGCAGCCTCCCGCACGGCGGTGAGGAAGCGGCTGGCTTCCGCTTTCAGCGTGGCCGACTGTTCGCTCAGCCGCGTCGCCGCGCGCAGGACCATATCGGCCTGGGCACCGGTGTGACCCACGGACTGGCTGACGACGGCGATATTGCCGTTGACCTCATTGGTGCCGGAGGCCGCCTGCTGCACGGCGCGGGCGATTTCCTGGGTGGCGGCGCCCTGCTGCTCCACCGCGCCAGCGATGGCGGTGGCGATTTCGTTCATGCGTTGGATGGTGGCGCCAATACCGCGCAAAGCGGTGGCGGCCTGGCCGGCGCTTTGCTGCATGCCGCCGATTTGGACGGCGATGTCCTGAGTGGCTTTGGCCGTCTGGGTGGCGAGGGTTTTGACTTCGCTCGCCACGACCGCGAAGCCTTTGCCGGCTTCCCCGGCGCGGGCAGCCTCAATCGTGGCGTTCAGGGCCAGCAGGTTGGTGCGGGCGGCGATATCGCCAATCAGGCGCACGACATCACCGATCCGTTCGGCGGCCTGAGAGAGGCCGCTGACGCTGTGGTCGGTGGCTTCGGCCTCCCGCACGGCCTGACCGGCGATGCGGGCGGATTCCGATACCTGACGGCCGATTTCGGCGACCGACATCGCGAGCTGTTCAGCGCCGGCGGCGGCGGCGCTGACATGGCCGGAGGCGTCTTCGGATGCGCCGGTGACGGCGATGATGCGCTGGCCGGAATCGGCCACGGCTTCGTTCATCGTGACGGCTGCCTGGGTCATGGTCTCCGCCGATTCGCCCACGGCATTGGCGATGGCGCCGACACTTTGCTCAAACCGGGCGACGAGGCGGGTGCGGGCGGTCAGAACGTGCCAGGTCACCATCGGGCCCACGAAGGCGCCGTGGCGATCGTGAATGGCGGAGGCGTGGCATTCCAGGGTTTCGTCGCCCAGCACGATTTGGCTGCGGCGCGGCAGGGTCCGGGGATCCGCCATTAAGGCGCGTTCCCGTGCCTTGTCGGCATGGAAGATGTCGAGTGACTGGCCGATGATGCGATCCGGCGGCACGGGCAGATGATCCTTGATCAGGCCAAGCACGCGCTTCGCCTCGGGATTGAGGTAGGTGATCAGCCCGTCTTCGCCGGCCGCCGCGGTCATCACGGGCACTGGGATCTGGTCGATCATCTGGCTTTGCAGGAACGCCTGGCGCATCGTGGCGCGCAGGGTCTCCACCGCGCCGGCCATCTGGCCGATTTCGTCGCGCTGGTCGCGGTAGTCCACTCTGGTGCCGGTGTCGCCGGCAGCGATCGAGCGGAGGCAACGGGTCAGGCCGCGCAAGGGGGCAGCGATCAGATGCGTGATCGCCGCGCCCGTGATCAGCATCGCCACCGCCATCCCGCCCACGAGGATCCACATGTCCTGTTGCGCTCTCGTGCGCGCTTCGCTGGCCAGATCGGAGGCCTCGCTGTCGCGCAGCGCTGCTGTCCGCGCCAGATCGGTGATGGCTTTCAACATCGCCTGACTGGCGGCTTCCACGTCATGATGCGCGACGTCATCCAGCTGCCGTGTCTGGGCGATCAGATCGAGCGCGGTCTGCGCCATGCCGGCCCCGATGGTGCCGACGGTGCGGGCGCTGGATTTCAGGGCGTCCGAGGCGTCGCTGTTCTGGATCGCCTCCATCGCCTGGGCCGCCTGGTTGGTGCTTTCGCGGACCTCATTGGCGGCAGCGCCATTGCCGGTGGCCATGAACATCATGGCCGCTTCCTGCATACGTCCGATGGCGAGACGGTAACGCGTGAAGGCGGCGAACAGGGGGTCACTGGCATCAGCCGCGGCCTGGCTGCCGTCGGAGCGCACGGAGTCGGCTCCACCGAGCATCGCGCCGCCCTGGGCAATTTCCTGGGCGAAGGTTTGCATGCTTGTGGCCATCAGCGGCCGGACCTGGAACAGGCGCTTTTGCCGCGCGGTCAGCATCTCCGACCGTAACGCGACTTCCCGGCGGACGGCGGTGGCGGTTTCCTCCAGCCGGGCCAGCGTCTGGGTCAGGAGTTTCTGTTCGCTCAGGCCCTTGGCGCCGCGCTGGGCCTGGGTGAACCAGTCGCGGGCGGTTGCGGTCGTTTCGTCCGCCTGTGAGGCCACTTTATTGACGGCTGACAGGGTCTGCTGGGTTTGCAGTTCCCGGCTGATGACCCGCAATTCCAGGGCCGCCGCCATGCCACGCTGCACCTGACGCTCGAGGGCCGCCTGCTCGCCCACGCTATCCTGTAGCGCGCCGACGGTTGTCAGGCGGTCGAGCGCGAACCAGGACACGCTGGACAGCATGGCCAGTGCGCCGGCGATGGTGGTCGCCAGCTTCCAGCCGATGGGCAGATTGCGGAAGAGCTGGAGCGGCCAGAACAGGGGTTTGAGCACGCGCATCATCATTCACTCCGGACAAAACGCCGGTAGTGTGACGGGTAAGTCTTAACGAAAAGTGAACGTGGGCGAGAAAAACGCAAAAACCCCGGCGATAGCCAACCATCCCAGCATGAGCGCCGCGAGCGTGTAGAGTCCGTTCCAGCGGGTGCAGATGGTCCAGGGCGGCACCCCCGCCCAGCGCGCGGTGGTGATGGCCGAGGCCGACATCGGTGTCATTCCCACCCCAAGCCCCCAGCCAAGCATGCAGGCGAACGCGAACGCGGCGGGCGGCACCCCGAAGCGGCCGGGATCGGGCAGCGCCGCGCCCAGCAGGGCAACCATGGCGATCGGATTAAGCCCGATCTGGCCGGTGGCGATGAGCATGACCGGTACCAGGAGGGGGATGAGGATGGGCGGCATCTGCCCGAGCAGCGCCCCCAGCGTATCCGCCGGCAGCACCCCTCCGATGGTTACGCCGATAAAACCGGAGCTGGCGAGGACCGCCGCCTCCCCCCGGAAGGCGGGGATGCGGGGAAGATAGCGTTCGGCCCGGCGCCTCAGAACGGCGGCGGCGCGGTTCATAGTGCCTGGACGCAGGATGAAATGGCGGGCCTGCGCCAGCATCCAGCAGAGGCCCACCAGCGGCACACACAGCGTCACAGCGGCGACGAGGGCGACATCCAGAATCGCGCTGATACCCTCCGCCAGCAGCATGACCAGTCCCACGAGCGCGATAATACGCAGATGGATGGCCCAATTTTCCGTGGTCGCGGGCGGGGTGCCGGCATCGGGCGGGGCGGTGATGCGATCCTCCAGCCAGCCGAGCGCCATGAAGCCGAGGGAGGCCGCGAAGGCCAGTGGCAGCAGCAGTCGTACCGGCGCGGCGGGCACCGCAGTCGAGACGACGGCGGTCATGATGTTCAGCGGGCTCCAGCAGTTCATCACGCAGAAGCCGCGGTTGATGGCCATGAGCATGCGGCGGGCGCGGATGGCGCGTTGTTCGGCTGAACCGGCGCGGTTGGCGCGGCTGACCATGGCGGCCAGCAGGTCGATGGCGCCGTAGGACAGGATGATGCCGAATACATGGCCGCCGCCGGTCAGGGCGGCGTAGCGCCGGCCGGGGGGCTGCGCCACCAGGTGCTGGCCGCAGCGGCGGACGAGGCGGCTGGTCTCGGCGGCGTCGCGCAGGATGGTCAGGGCCAGAAAGAACGACGCGTAGGCGGCGCCGCGGCGCAAGCCGGCCATGGCCAGCGTCAGGGGTTCGGGTGATTGCGCGACCCCGGCCAGACCGGCGCCGAACATCGCCAGGAACAGGATTTGCGCGTAGCGGCGCTGACGGGGGAATTCCCGCAGCAGGAACAGGAGGATCGCAATGCCGGCGACGCTGCCCGCGCCCGGAAGATGCGCGAACTGGTCCAGCAGGGTGGCGATCCAGGCTGTGATGTAAAGCACGTGCGAGCGGAGTCCTTGGGCCCGGCGACCTGGTTCGCCCCGGTGCGTGCGTTTGCGGTGCCGCCAGGGTTAACACGGAACGGCGCAGCCCCGGAATGGCGGGGCTATCGGCCGCCGAACCTCCGTCGCACGTATGGAAAGCGGTTCGTATAGAATGCGGTGCCCATCTCCCGCGCTGAAACGATACGGGCCGGCCGGCGCGGAAATGCCGACCCATGTGGTTGTGGGTAAGCTGATCGGGTTGCCCGGTGGCGGCGCAGCGGCCAAACTGGCGCATGAGATTCGGGAGAGCGCCATGAAACTGTTCGATATCACCGGCAAGGTCGCCATCGTGACCGGGGGCAATGGGGGCATTGGCCTCGGCATGGCGCGGGGCATCGCCTCGTGCGGGGCGAATATCGTGATCTCCGGCCGCAATGCGGACAAAGCCGTGGGCGCGCTGGAGTCGCTGCGCGGCCTGGGTGTGAAGGCCGAGTTTGTGTCGGCTGACGTCACCAAAAAAGCCGATTGTGAGCGTCTGATCGCGGAGACCGAGGCGCTGTTCGGCCGGGTCGATATCCTGGTCAACAATGCCGGCACCTCGGTCCGCAAGGCGCCGGAGGATCTGAGCGAAGACGACTGGCACCACGTGCTGAACACCAATCTGACGAGCGCGTTCCTGTGCTCCCAGGTCGCCTATCGCGCGATGCTGAAGGTGGGCGGCGGCAAGATGATCAATATCGGCTCGATGATGTCGCTGTTCGGGGCGCCTTTCGCGACGGCCTATGCCTCGTCGAAAGGGGGCATCGTGCAGATGACGCGGGCGATGGCGACGGCCTGGGCGAAGGACAATATCCAGGTGAACGCGGTGCTACCGGGTTGGATCGACACAGAACTGACCGTACGGGCGCGTCAGCAGGTGAACGGGCTGCATGACAGCGTGGAGAAGCGCACCCCGGCCGGACGCTGGGGCGTGCCGCCGGATATGTCGGGGGTGGCGGCCTTCCTGGCGACCTCGGCGTCCGATTTCGTGACGGGGACGGCGATCCCGGTGGATGGTGGGTTCTCGATCGCGATGTGAGAGTTCGCAGCGGAATATTACGCGGCGCGTTTACGATTGGTTAACTATTGGCTGGCAGACTGGTCTGGTCATGCCAGTCGTCGCCCAAATGCCCGGCCGTATCCGTGTTCTGTTGCCTTATAACGATCACGACCCGCCGCATTTCCATGTGGAGGGTCCTGGCGTGGCGGCCTTGCTGCGTCTGGCTGATCTGAGTCTGCTTCGCGGTTCTCTCGGACCGCGCGATCTGGTAATGGTGCGGGACTGGGCGCGGGCCCATCAGGCTGAATTGGCGTTGAACTGGGTCCTCGCCCGGGCGAAGTTCGATCTGCGGGAGATTCCCTTTCCATGAGCGAGGCCTTTCTGCATCCCATCGCACGGATTGAGGCCCTTCCGGGCTACCGCTTGCTGGTGCATTGGCGGGATGGTGGGCAGTCGGTCGCCGATTTTTCGGACGATATCGCGCATGGCCCGGTCTGGGCGCCATTGCGGGACGAACGCTTGTTTGCCGCGGTTCGGGTAGTGAACAGCGGCACCTGGATCGAATGGCCGGAGCCGCGGCTTCGGAACGGCGCGCCGGCGATCGATGTCGACGCCGACGGGCTGTGGTCCATGGCGGCGGGGCAGAAGACGTCTCTGGCCGCGGAGTAAATGCGCGTTCAGCCGTTACTCCACCCCAGTGATCGGTCCAGCGCCTTCCGCCAGGCGGTGCTGAGGGTGTTGCGGCGATCCGCGGCCATGGAAGGGGTCCAGGTCCGCGCCATCGCCCAGTTGGCGCGCAGATCGTCCAGGTTGCGCCAGTAACCCACCGCCAGCCCTGCCGCGTAGGCGGCGCCGAGGGCGGTGGTTTCAACCGTGGCCGGACGCACCACCGGGACATCCAGCATGTCGGCCTGGAACTGCATCAGCAGTTCGTTCAGCACCATCCCGCCATCGACCCGCAAGGCGCGGATGGGGATGCCGGAGTCTTTCTCCATCGCCCGGACGACATCCGTGGTCTGGTAGGCCGTGGCCTCCAGCGCCGCGCGGGCGATGTGGCCGGCGCCGGCGAAGCGGGTCAGGCCGGCGATGACCCCGCGCGCATCCGCCCGCCAATGGGGCGCATACAGGCCGGAGAAGGCGGGGACGAAATAGACATCGCCATTATCGGGGACGGAGGCGGCCAGAGCCTCCACATCCGCGCTGTGCTTTATGATGCCGAGATTGTCGCGCAGCCATTGCACCAGGGCGCCGGTGATGGCGATTGAACCCTCCAGCGCATAGGTCGCGGGGGCATCGCCAAGTTTGGCGGCGACGGTGGTGATCAGGCCATGTTGCGACTGCACCGGCGTGGTGCCGGTGTGCATCAGCAGGAAGCAGCCGGTGCCGTAGGTGTTCTTGGCCTCCCCCGGCTCGAAGCAGGCCTGGCCCATGAGGGCTGCCTGCTGATCGCCGAGGATGCCGGCGATCGGGACGCCGTGGCTGGTCGTCCCAAGGATGGCGGACGAGGCCACGATGCGCGGCAGCACGGTGCGCGGGATGCCGAAGGCTGTGAGCAGCGCGTCGTCCCAGTCCAACGTCGCCAGGTTCATCAACTGCGTGCGGCTGGCATTGGTGACGTCGGTGGCGTGCAGCCCGGTCAGGTTCCACAGCACCCAGGCGTCGATGGTCCCGAACAGCAGGTCCCCGGTCTCGGCTTTGGCGCGGGCGCCGGGGACGTTGTCCAGCAGCCAGCGCAGTTTCAACGCAGAGAAATAGCTGGCCAGTGGCAGGCCGGTGGCGGCGCGGAACCGGTCCTGCCCGCCGTCCCTGGCGAGTTCGGCGACCATCGGATCGACTCGCGTGTCCTGCCAGACCAAGGCGTTATGCACCGGCAGACCGGTGTGGCGATCCCAAAGGACCGTCGTCTCCCGCTGGTTCGTGATCCCAATCGCCGCCAGGTCGCGCGGCGTCAAATCGGCTGATCGCAGGGCCTGATCCATCGTGGCGGCGACGGCGTCGCGGATTTCGATGGGGTCGTGCTCCACCCAGCCGGGCTGGGGGAAAATCTGGCGGTGCTCCCGCTGCGCCTGGGCGATGACGGCGCCGGTGCGGTCGAAGACGATGAAGCGGGTTGAGGTGGTGCCTTGGTCGATGGCGCCGATGAAGCGGGTCATGGGATCCTCCGTAGTCCGGCCAGACTAGACCGGTCGCGGGCGGTTGGCCCACACTGGGGGCATCGAGTAGCAGGGATGAAACCATGTCAGGACGCTTCGAAGGACGCACCGCCATCGTGACCGGAGGCGCCGCGGGGATTGGCGCCGGGGTGGCACGCCGCCTCGCTGCCGAGGGGGCGACGATCAGCCTGTGGGACATGGACGCCGCGGCTTTGGCGGCATCCGGCGCGGCGCATACGGCGGTGGTGGATGTGTCCAACCCCGATGCGGTGCACGCGGCCGCGGCGGCGACGGCCGCGGCGCTCGGCAAAATCGATATTCTGGTCGCCTCCGCCGGGGTGACGGGGCCGAACCATCCGACCTGGGAGTATCCGGTCGCGGCCTGGGACCGGGTGATCGATATCAACCTCAAGGGCGTGTTCTACTGCAACCGGGCGGTGGTGCCCTTCATGCAGACGAACGGGTACGGGCGGATCGTCAATATCGCCTCGATCGCCGGGAAGGAGGGGAATCCCAATGCCTCCGCCTACTCCGCGTCGAAGGCGGGGGTGATCGGGTTCACCAAGTCGCTGGGCAAAGAGCTGGCGGCGACGGAGATCCGGGTCAATTGTGTGACCCCGGCGGCGGTGAAGACCGCGATTTTTGACCAGATGACGCAGGCGCAGATCGACTGGATGCTGTCGAAGATCCCCATCGGGCGGTTTGGCGAGATCGATGAGGTCGCGTCCCTGATCCTGTGGCTGGCGAGCGGGGAATGCAGCTTCTCGACCGGCGGGGTGTTCGATGTGTCCGGGGGACGGGCAACGTATTGAGGGGATTGTAACGGCCTCCGTCAGGCGTTTTTCCCCTTTTCCGGGGCGAAATGGTGAGGCGGATTCCAGCGGCTATGGGACGGGCCTTCCTGAACAATGTCATCGGTCCTGTGGCTGAAAGCGTAGCCGATGCCGCGGTCCGGGCCGCTTCGGCGGGCAACTCAGGCCCCGTCGAGCACCTCAATCGCCACGGATTTGATCAGCGCCAGGACCGGCACTCCGGTGGACAGGCCCAATCGTGCCACCGCGTCGGGCGTCACCCTTGCAATGAAGGCGCCGTTCGGCAGAGAGATTTCCACCAGCGCGGCGTGGCGGGTCGTATCCTCCGTCACCCCGCGCACCGTCCCGGCGATGGTGTTGTGGACGCTGATGGCGGAGGGCACTTCGCGTGCCAGGATCACCTCCCGCGCCGGGATGCGCACCCGGATCGCCGCACCTGGCGGCGCCGCGAGCAATGGCACGAGCAGTTCGGTGCCGCCGGCCTCGATCCGGCTGAGCTGGCGGGCGGGGTCATGGGCCAGCACCTGAGCTGGCAGCACCGCCGCCGCGTCGTCGCGCCGCGCCAGCGGTAAGTCGGCGCGGGCGGTCATTGTCGGCAGATCGCCGCTCGCCACCACCCGCCCGGCCTCGATCAG
>CAIUPC010000400.1 GCA_903900905.1 uncultured Acetobacteraceae bacterium | reverse complement strand
GGAAGAGAAGCCGTCGCCGCTTATGTTAGCGCCTATGGGGACAAGCCCGGGGATGACGTTTGGGGTAAGCCATTACCCCAATTCGGCTTCGGATGGGCTTCCCCCGATTGCCCTGGCCTGCAATGCATGGGGATGGCCGGATGGGTCATGGGCTGGTATGAACCCGCGAAGCCACCGTTGCGGCAGTCAGTGCTGGCCGGGCCAAAACGCTGCCGGTTGTGTGGTTCATAGTCTGGAGTCCACGTTGGGCGTTACTGCTATTCCTCTTGAGCCTGTGCCAACCGCCCAGACTGGCGCGTCGGAAGACTCCCTGAACGCCCTCGTTGGCCTGGTCGCCGCCGATTTGGAAGCGTGCAACCGCACCATCGTGGCGCGGATGGACAGCCCGGTCGCGTTGATCCCCCAATTGGCGGCGCATATCGTCGCTGCCGGCGGCAAGCGGTTGCGGCCGTTGCTGACCCTCGCGGCCGCGCGGCTCTGCGGCTATCAGGGCGGGCGCCATGTTGAGCTCGCTGCCTGTGTTGAATTCATCCATACCGCGACCTTGCTGCATGACGATGTCGTCGATGAAAGTCTGTTGCGGCGCGGCCTGGCCTCGGCCAACGCGGTGTTTGGCAACAAGGCCTCCGTCCTAGTCGGCGATTTCCTGTTCGCGCGGGCGTTTCAGCTGATGGTCGATGATGGCTCGCTGAAAGTGCTCGGCATCCTTTCGCATGCCGCCGCCACGATCGCGGAGGGCGAGGTTCTGCAGCTTGCCACCCAGAATGACCTCTCGACCTCGGAAGCCCGCTATCTGGACGTGATCAAGGGCAAGACCGCCGCCCTCTTTGCCGCCGCCTGTCAGGTCGGCGCCGTCATCTCCCATCGGCCGCAAGCGGAGGAAGACGCGCTGTCTGCCTATGGCATGAGCCTGGGGATGGCGTTCCAACTGGTGGACGATGCGCTGGATTACTCAGCGGATCAGGCGAAGCTCGGGAAGACGGTGGGTGACGATTTTCGGGAGGGTAAGTTTACGCTGCCGATCCTGGTTGCCTATCAGGCTGGGGATGCGAGCGAACGGGCTTTTTGGCAGCGGACCATCGAACAGTCCGAGCAGACGGATGACGATCTGGACCACGCGCTGTTGTTGATGGAGCGTCATCGCGCCATTCCCGCGACTCTGGCGCGGGCGGCGGGCTTCGCCAGCGATGCCAAGGCAGCGCTGGCGGTGGTCCCCGATAGTCCGATCCGCCAGGCTTTGATGGACGTGGCCGACTACACGGTCATTCGCGCCAGATAGGTCTACGGGGTCCTGAACCCACGGCTCTGGAAGATCGCGCGGGCCGGCGGGCTGGCGAGGAAAGCGATCAGCGCTCTTGCCTCCGGCGTATCGCCCGCCTTGACCACCGCGAAGGGGTAGCTGATCGGCTCGTGGCTGCCGGCGGGGAAAACACCGGCGATGCTGACCCCCTTCGAAATCGCGGCGTCGGTGGCGTAGACGATGCCCAATGGCGCCTCTCCGCGTTCGACGAAGCGCAGGGCGGCGCGGACATCCTCGGTGCGGGCCAGACGGGGTTCGATCGCGGCCCATAAGCCCAGCTTTTGCAGCGCCTGTTGGGCGTAAAGCCCGACCGGGACATGGGCGGGGTCGCCAACCGCGAGGCGGCCACCGGGGCCGAGCAAGGACAGAAGGTCCAGGCCCGGTGCGATCGCGATCTGCCGTGGCTGGGCGGCTGGGGTGATCAGCACCAGGTCATTGCCCAGCAGGCTGACGCGGCTATCGGCGGCGATCAGGCCGCGTGTGGCCAGATAATCCATCCATTTATCATCGGCGGAGGCGAACAGGTTCACCGGTGCCCCTTGCTCGATCTGGCGCGCGAGTGAGGAGCTGGAGCCGAAGGACAGGCTGAGTTTCGGATGGCCCGCCTCCGACCATTTCTGGCCGATATCGCGCATGGCGTCGGTCAGGCTGGCGGCGGCCATCACCGTCAGGCCCTGGGCATGAGCGGCCAATGGCAGAAGCAAAAGCCAGACGAGAAGCAGGAGGCGCATGATCAGGCACTTTGTTCCAGGTGGCAAAATCAGGCTGTCCAGCCGGCTGACGCTCGCGCAGGGGGCGGCCAGCCACCCACGGACTGTGCCGCTGTCATCAGCGCAGTCGTGGGTGGTCCGCCCTTGCGGGCGATGGCGGGAAACGACCGCCGGCAATCGGCGCGTCAGGCTACGACGTCGCTGCCGGCACGAAATCCATCGCGACGCCGTTGATGCAATACCGCAGGTACGTCGGCGGCGGGCCGTCATCGAACACGTGCCCGAGATGGCTGCCGCAGGTCGCGCAATGGACCTCCGTGCGGATCATGCCATGGCTGCGGTCGACGGTGGTTTCGACGGAACCCTCAATGGGATCGTTGAAGCTGGGCCAGCCGGTGCCGCTTTCGAATTTACCGACGGAATCGAACAGCGGGGTTTCGCAGCCGGCGCAGGTAAACCGGCCTGGGCGCTTTTCCAGCAGCAGCGCGCAGGTGCCCGGGCGCTCCGTCCCGTGGGCGCGCATCACGTAGTACTGCTCCGGGGTCAGGCTTTGGCGCCATTCCGCGTCGGTTTTGGTGACCTTATAGGTCTGATCGGTCATGTCGTTGGCCCTTTCTGTCTCGATGGCGCCTTTTACCGGGTCCGGGCCGCGACTAAAACGGGTTCCGGCCGCCAGGCGGACGGGAAAACCCGCTTCAACGCCTCCAGTTTCGGCATGTCATGATAGACGATGTATGCCGCGTTGGGATGCAGCGTCAGATAGTCCTGATGGTAGCCTTCAGCCGGATAGAAAACGCGCCCGGCCTCGATCTTCGTCACGATCGGCTTTGGGAAAGCCTGCGCCGCGTTCAGCTGCGCGATATAGGCCGCAGCCACCCGCGCCTGGGCGTCGTCGGCCGGAAAGACGGCCGAACGATATTGTGTGCCGGTATCGGGTCCCTGCCGGTTGAGCTCGGTCGGGTCATGGGCGACTGAGAAAAAGATTTGCAGCAGCTGGCCATAGGTGACCGTGCGGGGATCGAAGGTCACGCGCACGGCCTCCGCATGGCCGGTCGAGCCGGTTCCGACGGCTTCATAGATCGCCGTGCGCGCTTCGCCGCCGGCATAGCCTGACACGGCGTTGGTGACGCCGGCGACGTGCTGGAACACGCCCTGCACGCCCCAGAAGCACCCGCCGGCGAAGGTCGCGACCTCGGTGGTTGCATGGCCGGGTGGGGCGTCGACGGCCGGTGGCGGGATCAGGCGCGCCGGTTCGGCCAGTGATGCGCTGGGCGGCAACACAAGCGCGCCTAACCCGACCGCGCAGGCTGCCAAAAGCGTGCCGGCGAAAATCCGCCGGGTTTGTGGGCTGATGTGGTCCATGGCAAACTCCTGTCTTCGGTTTGGAAGACTCGTGATCGCCGCGGGCGTTACAGCGGCATGAACCGCTGATGGCCCGGGGTTAGGGTGCCTCGCTTCCAGAGCACAATTGGGTCAGGTTGACCCAATTGTGCTCTGGAAGTCTTTGTTTGGTCGCATGATTCACGCCGCCGTGTGGTTCCACCTCTGGCGATCATGCTCTAATCTCCCGGTAGGCGGCGGCACAGAGGGCGCGCCAGCGGTTTACCCGGGCGGTATCGTATGCGCCGCTGAAATCCATATACCCGAGCCACAGCCCCGGGCGAATGTGCCGGACGGTATTGGGTGGGTTGCCATCATCGGCTGATACGACAACCAGGAACAGGTTGTTGCCGTACTGGCATTTCGCGGCATAAAGCCGGTCAATTTCCGCCTCCGTGGGAATCCGGAGCGTGTCTTTGACGAGGAAGATCTTATCCGGGTTCGCCAGGTCATCGATCAGTTTGCGCCGTAGAAATTGCAGGCGTCGGCAGGCCTGCTTGTAGAAAGTGGCGGCATCCTGCTGATTCTCGTAAATATGCGCGTGCATGCCGAATTCAAACGTTTTGTCCTGAATTCCGTATTCCCGCGGATATGCTCCCTCGAAATATTTTATCTCAGTCGTTTCGGGATCACCGATCCGATGGAAATTGCGTTCCAGGAGTTGGGTCAGGAGTGGTATGGTCACGCCGGCCCAGCGTAACAATCCGAGGGGCTCGGCTCCGAACGCTCTCTGGACAGCGCCGAATTCGCAACCGGTTGTGACACCGCTGAGACTCTCAAAAGCCATCATAAGGTTATAGTCGCTGTCGTTGGGTTTCTGGCCCTCCGCCGCATCAAGCCGCAGTTGCGACAGGTCGCCACCCGGTGCGGCGACGAGTTCGATTTCGTGGTCCAGGATCTTCATCCGAACAACGTAAATCCGTGCGGCAGTCGCGATGCGGCCCGGGAAGTTCTGTTCGATCTGGTTCCAGAGGGTTAACGCCTCATGCCATTGCTGCCTGGACTCGGCGAGCAAGGCGCGTTGGTTCCATACGTCGATATTGCCGGGAAATTGCTGGTTCGCGTGCTCCAGCGTCTCGCCGGCTTCGTCGAGACGTCCCATCTCCATTAACGATTTCGCCAGATGGACGAAGGCAAAATGCAAATTGGACCGGATGCTGAGGAATTGGCGCCAGTAGGATTCAGCCCTTGGCCAGTCGCGTTGTTGTTCCGCCAAAGCGGCCGATTCCTGCCAAACGACGATTTCCGCCGGGTGGCTGGTCCGTGCCGCCGCCAGGATGGCCTCCGCTGCTTCGATATCGCCCGCGAGACGGGCGGTTCTGCTTTCCGCCGCGATTGGCATCGCGAGGGATGGGAATCGCTCACGCACCAATTGCCATCGCCGTCTCGCTTCCGGCCATTGTCTGTCCTGCTCGGCCAACGTGGCATATGTCTGATATAGATCCGAAACATCAGGAAAGTCGCCGAAGCGCGCGGTAAGGATCGCTTCTGCCCGAGGCCGATCCCCTTGCCGGGCGATGGCCCAGGCGAGAGCGGTATACGCCCACCAGTCTTTGTCCTGAAGCGTGATCGCGCGCTGCCAAAACCGTTCCGCATCCGCCCATTCGCCAAGCCGATCGGCCAGGCGGGCGCGGTCGTGCAATGGCCGGGCCAGTTCGGGAAACTGTTGAATCGCAGCCTCCAGAATCGTGATCGCCTCAGCGGTGCGGTTCTGCTCCTGCAACGCCAGCGCCAGGGCCGCATGAACAGGGTATTGCCCGGGTTGACGGGCCAGACATGCGCGCCAGTACTGTTCGGCCCCGATCCAATCCTGGCGGCGTTGTGCGAGCCGCCCGAGATCGTGGCAAATGTCCGGGTTATCCGGGAAAATCGTATCGGCTGTTTCGAGGACCTGTCGGGCCGCGTCCAGCAAGCCCATCTCGATCAGCGCGGTTGCTTCGCCTCGATACCCTTCCAAAAGTGCCGGCAACCGCGCTTTCAGGGTCGCCCATCGTTCGCGCGCCGCATCCCAATCACGCCGGCTTTCCGCGGCGCGCGCATAGGCGATAAGGATTTCACGGTCCTCGGGGAGAGCATTTTTTGCTTCCAGCAGCGCAGACTCGGCGTCGCTTCCCCGCCCCTGGCGGAATAACGCGCTGGCCAGATGCCGGCGGGGCCAGCCAAGGCCAGGATCGCGGCGAATGACATTGCGCCATAACCCCTCCGCCACGTCCCATTGCCCCATATGTTCCGCGATCTTCGCGCGGTCGGCATGGACCGCGAGGGATTCGGGAAAGAACACAGAAGCGTCATCAAGGATGGCAGCCGCGATCCCGGGTTCGCCGTTTTGGAGGTGCGCCGCTGACCCCGCGAGATAGGCTTCCTCGATAGCGGGGAACCGGTTGCGTACTGATTCCCAAAGGGTGGCAGCCTGACTAAAATTGCTTTGTGCTTTTGCCAGACGCGCAAGTTGAACGGCAAAATCGGGATTGTCGGGGAAGAGTTCCAAACCCTGGCGCAGGAACGTCTCCGCCGCGTCAACGTCGCCGGCCTCCTGGCATACATTTGCCGCGCCGGTATAGCCACTGGGTATAGCGGGGAAGCGGTCGATAACGGTTTGCCATCGTTCGCGGGCCTGCGGCCAGTTTCGTTGCGTAGACGCGGAGATCGCATAATCGATGTACAAATGAGATTCGGATGCAATTGCATCCAGGCCGTTGCGCAAGATGCGCTCACTGTCTTCAAAGCGGCTGAGATGCCGGAGGCATCTGGCCGGGCCGGCATAACTCATCCATGAGCCTGGGTGGCGTGCGGCCAGCAGCGACCATCGTTCCAGCGCTTCGGCCCAGTTCTGTTGGTGCTCCGCGATCCAGGCGTACCAAAAATACAAACCGAATTGGTCCGGAAATCTGGACTGCCCCTCGATCAGCAGGGTGTCCGCTTGCGCGAAGGCGCCTGCCTGGGCGAGGCAACGCGCCCCTTCCTCGTAAGGCAGCGGCATCTGGGGATCCAACTGCCGCACATCGTTCCAGATCGCCGCGGCTTGCTGCCATTGGCTCAAACCGCCAAGGCGTCGTGCTTCGGCGATTAATGTTTCCCGATCAGGGGCGCGCTTGTTTCGTTCGCGGCCTGCTGGTGCCGTTTTTGGTTTGGGCGTTCTGCTCACTGACGACTCCCAGGGGGCGAATGATCAAACCGCGGTGCTGGGCGAGGAAGCGCGGGTGTTCGCAGCGTCTCGGGGGCGCGATCCAGGTTATGCGATAGGGTCCGGTACGATACCGCGGACCGCAGGCTATTCACCAGGGGGCAGGTCAGCGCACCACAGCGATTTTCTCTCGCCGCAGCTGCACGGCCAGCTCGTCCAGCGCCTTTTCGACGCGGTTGAGCATTTCGTCGATTTCCTCGACCGAGATGATCAACGGCGGGCTGAAGCAGATGGTGTCGTTGATGGAGGCGCGGCCGATAACGCCGTGGGCTTCGCCCAGCTTGGTCATGCGGGGGCCGATCTTGGCGGCGGCGGGGAAGTTGGTGCGGGTGGACTTGTCGGCGACGAGTTCCATGGCCGCGATCAGGCCGGTGCCGCGGACTTCGCCGACAAGCTCATGGCCGGCGAAGCGGCGGCGCAGCTCGGATTGCAGATGCGGGCCGACCTGGGCGATGTGAGCGCCCATGTTCATGTCGTCGTAGATTTTGAGGGTCTCGATGGCGACCGCGGCCGGCACCGGGTGGCCGGAATAGGTGAAGCCGTGGCCGAAGGTGCCGATGGTGTTGCTCTCCGCCGCCAGCCCATCAAACACCCGCTGATTCACCATCACCGCGCTGATCGGCATGTACGAGGCCGAGAGCGCCTTGGCGCAGGTCAGAATGTCCGGCTGGATGCCCAGCGTTTGCGTGCCCCAGTAGTTGCCGGTGCGCCAGAAGCCGCAGATGACTTCATCGACCACCAGCAGTACGTCGTATTTGCGCAGCACGGCCTGGATTTTGGGGAAGTAGCCTTTGGGCGGCACGATCACGCCACCGGCCCCCATGATGGGTTCGGCCCACATGGCGGCGACGGTATCGGGGCCCTCGGCCAGGATCAGCTTTTCCAGCTCGTCGGCGCAGCGGGTGGCGAATTGCTCCTCCGTCTCCCCCAGCAGGCCGCCGTGGTAGAAATGCGGGGCGATGGTGTGCACGAAGCCGGGCAGCGGCACATCGAAGCTGCGGTGGTTGGCGGGCAGGCCGGTCAGGGAGGCGGAACCGATGGTGATGCCGTGATAGCCCTTCACCCGGCCGATGATTTTCTTCTTCTGCGGCCGGCCGAGGGCGTTGTTCAGGTACCAGACCATCTTGATGGCGGAGTCGTTGGCTTCCGACCCGGAATTGGCGAAGAACACCTTGCTCATGGGCACCGGGGCGCGGGCGAGCAGCATCTCCGCCAGGTCGATCATGGGTTCGTGCGATTTGGCAGTGAAGGCGTGGTAGAAGGGCAGCTTGCGCATTTGCGTCACCGCCGCCTGCACCAGGCGTTCATTGTCGAAGCCGAGGGAGGCGCACCAGAGGCCGGCGACGCTTTCGATATATTCCTTGCCGGCGTCGTCCCAGACCCGCACGCCCTTGCCGTGGGAGATCACGACCGGCCCCACTTCCTGATGCGTTTTCAGGTCGGTGTAGGGGTGCAGCACGCTCGCGATGTCACGGGCGGCGGCGGAATTGGCACCGAACGGCGGCGGTGGGGTCATGGGGCGCGCTCCTGGCTGGCGGTGAGGGGGACCGTAGCGGGTTGGGGGCAGGGCGGGAAGCGTCTCTCGACAGGATGGCTGCGCCGCGTCTCTACTGTGGGCCTATCAGGGGACGCGTCCATGCCATTCAAGCGATTGATCGCCGCCGCGCTGTTGGCCTTCGCCGCCGGGGCCGCGCGCGCCGAGGTGCCGGAGGTGCGCATCGCCCGGCAATTTTCCATGGGCTACCTCCAGCTCAATATGATGGAGCATGAGCAGCTCATTCAGAAGCACGCGGCGTTGCTGGGGATACCGGAGGTGAAGGTCACCAGCAGCAAGTTCAACGGCCCGACACCGATGAACGACGCGCTGCTGTCGGACAGCCTGGACATCGTCACCGGCAGCCCGATGGCGCTGTATTTCATCTGGAGCCGCACGCGCGGCACGCCGCAGGAGGTGCGGGGCATCAGCGCCATGGTCTCCATGACCGTGGGCGTGGTCAGCCGGGATCCGGCGATTCAGACGGTGGCCGATTTGGACCGGTGCGGAAAGATCGCGGTGGCGGGGGTGAAGGTATCGGCACCGGCGGTGCTGCTGCAGGCCGCGGCGGCCAAGGCCTATGGGCTCAAGGAATACGCCCGGTTCGACACGCTGACCCTGCCGATGTCGCCGCCGGATGCGATGATCGCGCTGCTGTCGGGCGCGGGGGAGATGGCGTGTTCTTACGGCGTTGAACCCTATTTGTCGCAGATGCTGGCGCGGCCGGGCATTCACAAAGTGCTCGACTCGCATGCGGTCTGGGGGGCCGGTAGCACGTTTACCGTGGCCTACACCTCGTCGCGGTTTCATGACCGGAACCCGAAACTTTACCAGGCCGTTTTCAATGCGATGAATGAAGCGACGGCGATGATCAACGCCGATATCGGCAAGGCGTCGCGGTATTGGATCGAGGACGGGGAGTCCAAGCTGACCCAGGATTTTGTGAAGTCCGTAGCTGGCGGGCCGACAGTACGTTGGACCATGACGCCGGTGAAAACGCTGGAGGTCGCAAAATTCATGCACGAGGTCGGAACACTGAAAGTGCTGCCGGAATCGTGGAAGGACTACTTTTTCCCTGAGGCTTACGGATTGGATGGGAGCTGAACGCATGACCTTCACCCTCGGCCCCGGCGTCCAACTCGACCGCCCCGCCTTCATCGATCCCACCGCCCGCATCTTCGGCCGCGTCAGCGCCGGGGAGGGAAGCAGCTTCTGGCCCTATTCCGTCATTCGGGCGGAGGGTGCCGCCGTGCGTATCGGCCGCTGCGTCAACGTGCAGGATGGCGCGGTCATCCATGTCGGAGGCGGCAAGGGCACGGTGATTGGCGATTATTGCTCCATCGCCCACCGCGCCGTCGTGCACGGCGCCGAAATTGGCGAGGACTGTCTGATCGGCATTGGCGCGGTGGTGATGGATGGCGCCAAAGTCGGCCGCCGCTGCGTGATTGGCGCCATGGCCCTGGTGCCGCCCGGCACCGAGATCCCCGAGGGGTCGGTCGTCATGGGCGTGCCCGGTAAAGTTGTCGCCACACGGGATAATTTCGCGGCCACGCGCCGCAACGCCTTGCTCTACCATCGCAACGCTTTGGCCTATGCCATCGGCAAGCACGATGCCTGGAGCGGGGAGGATTACGCGGCCTGGCGGACGGATGTGGCCGCCCGTCTCGCCGCCGGAGAAGAGGTACCAATGCCATGACACTCGAACAGCGCATCCAAAGGCTGGAGGATATCGAGGATATCCGACGGCTCCGTAACAAGTACCATGCGAGCCTGAATGAAAGCCGCTACGAAGACTGCCGCGCTCTGTTCACCGACGATGCGGTGGTGGAACTCGGCTACCTCGCGCGGTACGAGGGGCTCGACGCCATTGACCGTGGATTCCGCGCGATGGGCGAGCGCGACCGGTTCTTCATCAAGCAGTTCATCCATAGCCATGATGTGGCGGTTGACGGCGATAGCGGCACCGGCACGTCATACCTGGAAGCGCGCTATGGCCGTTTCGGGGTCAGCTATGTCGTCGCCGGGCGTTATGACGATGTCTATGCGCGGGTGAACGGGGTGTGGAAGTTCCGGGCGATGATCGCGGAGCTGTTCTACACCGTGCCGAACGCGGTGGGCTGGACGGGGGATGAGATGCACTACCTGCGGCCGAAAACATGAGGTGATTCGGACACGCTGCCGCGGCGGCATGCACGCTCAGGAGGAGCAACCGCCGCAGCCACTCCCGCCATCGCCACCGCTATCACCCCCGCCGCTGTCAGAACTGCCGCAGCCACTGTCCGATCCCCCGGATCCCCTGCCGGTCATCTGTGCGTAGGCGGCATAGGGCGTGCCCAACAGGATCGCCGGGCCGACAAGGGCGACAGCCAGGCTCAGCTCCGCCTGCTGTGGCGCGCGGGTCAGGCGCTTCGTCAGCGCGCGCATGTCCTTGAGGGCGTCGTCGCCGGCGCGGGTGCGCCAGGGCTGCCGCCGCACCGACCAGAGTAGCGTCAGCACGGCCAGCACCACCGCCATCACCAAAAAACCGACGGGATGGCCGCGCGAGAGGCCGGCCTGAATTTTGAGCCCGGCGAGCGGAAGGACCGGGATGAAGACCAGCAGCGGCAGCCAGGCCGCCCGCATCGCCATACGGGTCGTCAACGCCAGACCCTGCGCCGCGAGGCGGTTGCGGATCGCGGTTACGACACCCCCGGCAGCGCGCCGCGCATCGCGATAGGTCGCGCCATCCTGTATCGCCCGTTGAAACCCATTTATCGGCGGGCCGCTTTGCGCCGTCACCCGCAGTCGTTTCGAGGCGTCGAGTGAAACCACCCCGGCCACCATCAACTCCGTCAGCCCGGTGTCGAAGGCCCGTTTGGGGCCGCCGGCGAGGAAGCCCAGCTCAACCGGGTCGAGTTCGACTTCATGGGCGCCGGTGTCGCCGCTGCTGCGCAGGATTTGCCGCCAGATCATGGCGAACAGGCCGGCGATCAGGCATTCACCGGCGAACAGCGCCAGGAACGGCGGCCCTGGCCAATCCAGCGGATTGGCAGGCAAGGCCAGCACCTGCCAGGGAACCAGCAGCATTGCCAGGAACACGGCTAATGGCATCCGCCATGCCGCCGGCAAGCGGGGTTTGGGCAGGATCATGACACGTTGCGTATCCACCGTCCGGAACCGCGGGCGGGTGGCGAAGCGCTGTTGCGATGAGGGCCAGATTGCCTCGGGTGAGGGGCCGAACCAGCATTCATAGGATTTCAGCGTCGTGGCATATTGCTCACGGAATTTCGCGGCTTCGGCCGGGCCGCCCTCGGTCGGGTCGTGATGCAGGCGGCGCTGGAGGATCCGGGCGCACCAGACATCCCAGTAATCGCGGGAATAGGTCAGATGCAGATGCCAGACTTCATCGACGTCCTGGCTCGGGGTCACCGCCTGACCCGTCACCATCACGAGGAAGCAGAAGCGCCGGTATTCTTCGATTGCCTGTCGGGCGTAAGCCAGCGTCCAGGCCTGCTCCCGTGCCAGACGGCGGGTGAAATCGAGTGCCGCATGCGGCGCATCGAACGGGTGCGACGCGATCCGTTGCCAGAGCGCCCGTTGTTCATCGGCCCATTGCGAGCCAATCATGTATGTTCCATCCACACCTGAAATTTAAGCGCCTGAGGCGCCTGAATCCAGCAATATCGCGGTTTTGTCCGCTCTGCGCGCCGCTTTAACAGGACGGTCATTTTGCCGGTTTCGGGGCGCGCGGTATCTGGTGGGTTCATCGCTCGCGGCGTAAAATTCCGTCGGGCCCCTCATGGATTGATCTGTTGCCGCGCCGTTCTTCACCGCTGCTCCTTGCCGCACGACCAGCTTTCACCGTCATCGCATGAGCGGCAATTCTCGTCCGCGATCTGGCCGGGCCCTTGCCTGGCGCATCGCGCTTGCTTTCGCGGTGATGGCCTGCGCCGCTTTGCTGTTCCTGGGCGGGCGCCATGTCGTTCGCACCTGGAATCCGCCCAAACCAGTTTTGATCGCGTTTTCGCATTCGTTGAGCGGGCCATTGGCGATGGTGGGCAAAGAGGCGCTGGTCGCGACCCAGATGTACATCGACGACGTCAACGCCGGCGGCGGCATTGATGGTCATCCGCTGGAGCTGCGGATTTTCGACGACCAGAGTCAGGCCTCGGTCGCGCGCGATAATGTGCGGGCCATTCTGGAGAGCCCCGCTTTGGCGGTGCTGGGGCATTCCGCTGGCGACACGTCGTTCGCCGCCGGTCCCGCCTATCAGGCAGGGCATATCCCGGTTGTCACGGGCGTCGCCAGCAATGACGAGGTGACGGAGACCAATCCTTATTATTTCCGCACCCTCACCGCGAACAGCGCTCAGGCCAAATTCCTGGCGCAGTATATTCACATCGCCATCCTGCGTCCTGGCGGCGCCTTCGCACAGACGCCTGACATCCACCTCATCACCAGCGACGACCGGTTCGGCCGCGACTTTCGCGCGGGGTTCGAGGCGGGCAATGCCGGTCCGGCCGGATTGTCGCTGGCGGTTGAAACCGGTGCCGGGCTGGACGCTTCCGCCAGCGCGCTGGCCGATGAGTTGGCGCGGCAGACGCAGACCCGAATCATCGTGCTGGGGCTGGCGGCGGAAACCATGCCGGCGGTTCTGAAGGCGATCCGCCGTCGCGGCATTCAATCCATGATCATCCTGGCGTCCGCGGGCGCCTCCGACGCGTTCGCCATGCAGTTCCAGAACGAGGCGGAGGAAAAAGACAGTCCTGGCTTTTTCACCGCCAACAGCTTCGCCATCGCGCCGATGATCATGGATAATATCGGCCTGTTCGGTCAGGGTCTGGCCGCGCGCTATCATGACAAGACCGGGCTGCGCGCCAGCTGGTTCGCCGGTAGCGCGCAAAACGCCGTCCGCATGCTCGTCATCTCCATGCGCGACGCCCAGATCAGCAACAGCACCGATACAAAGGCGCTCCAGCGGGAGAAAATCCGCGCTGCCCTGGCTGACATCGACCGCCCGGGCAACGCGGTCACCGGGGTCGACGGCAAAATGTGGTTCGACAACCGGCACGACATGCCACGCCCGCTCCGCTACGGTTATTTCCGGGAGGGGCGGTTCCTGAGTGCGCCGCTGCAACTCATCGAATTGCGTAACAAAGAACTGGTCAACATCCGCCGCGAGATGGAAGCTGGCCATCTGGTGCAGGTCGACGACCGGTTCTTCTGGTTGCAGCGCCTGGTCGCCACCGGCATCGACCTGACGCATGTCAGCAGCATCGACATCAAAACCGGCACCTTCAACGCTGAGTTCTATTTCTGGCTGCGGTACGATGCGGGTGACGATCTGCCAAGCGAGGTCGAGTTTTCCGATTTTTCGGGCAATTTCGATCCGTCCCGGCCGCTCCAGTCCGTCACCGAGAACGGCATCGCCTATCGGCTTTGGCGGCTGCGTGGCGATTTCAAGGCGGATTACAACCTGCACGACTATCCATTCGACACCCAGGCACTGGTCATCCGATTGCGCAATCGCGGCCAGCCGCGGGAGCTGATCTCCTACGCCATCGATACGTTCGGGCTGAAACTCGACACCGCCGGCAAGTCGGCCACCAGCAACGAGGCGTTCCGCGACCTGCAGCTCTGGAAGGTCATCGCCGTGCGTCCGTTTGCCGAGGGATTCACGATCCCATCGACTCTCGGCAATCCGACGTTGTTCTCTACCGCAAACCGAACCGAATATGGCGGGTTCACACTGGCGATCGTGGTCGAGCGTAAGGCGGTGGCCTTCATGGGCAAGGGGTTGCTGCCGCTGTTCCTGCTGACCCTGGTGGTGGCGGCCACTCTGTACTTCCCTGCCAGCCTGGCCAAGGAACGCGCGACCATTCCGGTGACGGGCATTCTGACCAGCGCGGTGCTGCTGATTTCGGCAACCAACCAACTGCCGCCGCTCGGCTATACCGTGGCGCTGGAATATATCTTTTACGCGTATTTCCTGCTCTGCCTGGCCGCGATGATCACGGGACTGGCGGCGGAGACGGCGCGTAACCGGGGACACGGGCATTTGGTAAAGCGGATCGATCTGAGCGGGCGCGCCGCCTATATCCTGGTGATTGCCTCGACTGTGTGCGCCTTCTATTGGCAGTACGGGCAGTCCGGCGGCTGAGGAACGGGTTGATTGCCGGCGGGCCGGTGCGGGATTAGGCTGTCCCGCCCCCAGGGAGAGTTTCATCATGACCATCGATGTGCGTGACCGCACCCTTGTTCAGCCGGCTTCGGCCTCCCGCCTCGCGATCGCCGATTGCGACATTCATCAGTCGCCGAAACTCGGGATGAAGGGGCTGTATCCCTATCTGGAAAAGCGCTGGCAGGATCATCTGGAGACCTTCGGCGCCCTGCCCAAGCAGGCTTATCAGAATGGCCCGGCCTATCCCAAAAGCCAGCCCGATGCCTCCCGCCGCGACGCCTGGCCGCCGAACGGGGGCCGTCCGGGCAGTGATCTGGATTTCATGCGGACGCACCATCTGGATCCGCACAACATCACCCTTGGCATTCTGAACATGATCCGCCCACATCCCGGCGGGTTCCAGAATGGGTACCTGGCCGATGCGCTGTCGCAGGCGATGAATCGCTGGCAGGTGGCGGAATGGACGCAGCCGGAGCCGCGGCTGAAAGGTTCCATCCTCGTGCCCTATGAAGACGGGGAGGCCTCGGCGGCGGAGATCGAGCGCTGGGCCGGCCATTCCGACTACGTGCAGGTGCTGATGCTGAGCCGCACCGCCGAACCCGCCGGGCAGAAGCGCTACTGGCCGATTTATCGGGCGGCCTCCGAGGCGGGCCTGCCGATTGGGGTACATGCGTTTGGTTTCGGCGGCTATCCCGTCTCCGGCAGTGGCTGGCCATCCTTTTATATCGAGGACATGGTCGGCCATGCCCAGTCCTGCCAGACCATGCTCACCAGCATGGTGATCGAGGGGATTTTCGAACGGTTTCCGAAACTGAAAATCGTGCTGACCGAGGCGGGATTCGCCTGGTTGCCATCCCTGTGCTGGCGGTTGGACAAGCTCTGGACGCGGTTGAAAGCGGAAACCCCGCATCTGAAGCGGCTGCCGTCGGAATATATCCGCGACCATGTCTGGCTGACGACACAGCCCATGGAAGAACCCGAACCGAAAGCCCGTGTCCTCGACGCCATCGAATGGATCGGCTGGGACCGTCTGCTGTTCGCGACGGATTACCCGCATTGGGATTACGACGATCCCACGCAGGTGCTGCCGCATGGCGTGGATGAAAAACTGCGGCGGGATTTCTTCCTGAATAACGCGAAGGCGGTTTACGGGGTGGCTTAGGCGTAGCCTGCGGCTTCAAAACCCGCCATCCCCGGGACAACCCCCATGGGCGCTAACATAGGCGGCGACGGCCTCTCTTCCCCGTCATCCCCGGGCTTGTCCCGGGGACCAAGGTTTCCGTTGGTGCCGCGATTGGTCCCCGGGACAAGCCCGGGCAGGACGG
>CAIUPC010000399.1 GCA_903900905.1 uncultured Acetobacteraceae bacterium | reverse complement strand
GCGATGGTTTCGTAATCCACCTTCAGCCGGAATTTCACGTCGGAGCGGTAATTCTCCACCACCACGTCGGCGGTCTCCGCCAGTTTCATGAAGATGGCGTGGGCTTCGGGGGTCTTCAGGTTCAGCGTCATGCCGCGCTTGTTGCGGTGCAGGTTCTGGAAATCGAATCCATGCCGGTTGCCGCCGACAACGTCGCCCTTGGCTTCGCCCGGCGGCTCGATCTTGATGACATCGGCGCCCCAATCCGCCAATTGCCGCACCGCGGTCGGGCCGGCGCGATGGGCGGTGAGGTCGAGAACCTTGAGGCCGGCGAGTGGTAACATGGCCATGATGTGGCTCCTTGGACGCGGTTATGTTGATGGCATCATCGGGCAGTACGCGGCGATTGCCCAGGGGATGACGGGACATCGCGCTTGATATCAACGCCGTCTATATTGGGTATCCTCTGAATAACGCACCAGGAGACGTCTCATGTGGCCCATTCGTTCCATGCTCTACCTCCCCGCGCATCGGCGCGACTGGGTCACCAAGGCGATCCGGGTCAAGCCGGGCGCGGTGATCCTGGATATCGAGGATTCCGTTCCGCCGCAGTTCAAGCCGCAGGCCATGAGCATGCTGCACGAGGAGATCGCCGAACTGCGCGCCGCCGGCGTGGGCGCGGTGGTGCGGGTGCAGCCGATGCATGACGGCACGGCGGCGGAGGTCGAAGCGGCCGTTACCGAAGGCCTGACCGCGGTGATCATGCCCAAGGTTCTGTCGCCGGCGGAAGTCGGGCGCATGGCGGATATTCTGAGCTACGCGGAAGGCCGGGCTGGAGTCGCACATGGCAGTGTCGGAATCCTGCCGCTGCCGGAAACGCCGGAGGCCATGTACGCCGCCCATGACATCGCCAAGGCCAGCACCCGGGTGCGCGGCATTCATGGCGCGTTGAGTGGCCCGGTGTCGGGCGACCTCGCGCGGGCGTTTGGGTTCCGGGCGACGAATGAGGGGCTGGAGCAGATGTATCTCGCCTCCAAGCTGGTGCTCGACAGCCGGGCGGGCGGGGCGATGTATCCGATCGCGGCGGTGTTCGGCACGCCGGCCAGCGACCTGGAGGCGGTGGAACGGCTGATCCGCCGAGCCCGCGATTTCGGCTACACGGGGGTTGCGGTCATGCATCCGACCCATGTGACCGTTGCGAATAAGGTGTATCGTCCCACTGCTGAGGAGGTCGCCTATTTCGAAGGCCTGCTTGCCGCGTTTGAAGCGGCGGAAAAGGCGGGGCTTGGTGCGGTCAGCTACCAGGGGGCGATGGTCGACTACGCGATGCTGCCCTTGGCTCAGGAAGTTCTGGCCGACGCACGCCGCGGATAAAAATAAAGGATCCACACGATGACGCTCCCCCAAACGAGCCGCCGCGCCGCCAGCTTGCTGTTTTGGTCGGGCGTCATCGCCGTGACCGCCGGGGTGCTGTTGCACCTGCCGATGTTCATCGACTGCGCCGACATGAACTACATGATGGCCGGGATGGAGATGGACGCCGGGATGTATGTTGGCATGGTGCTCATTGTACTGGGCACCTTTGCCGCCGGGTTCGGGCTGCTGCCGCCAAAGCGTGACGCAGTCCCCACCCCGATCCAATCCGGTACCGGCCCGGGGAACGGTATCGGCGGTGAAGGCCGGCTGACCGGGGCGCATTGGCGGCTGATGCTGACGCTGACCTTCGCGCTGATCATTGACACGATGAAGCCGGCCTCGCTGGGTTTCGTGGTTCCCGGCATGGTCAGGGAATATGGGATCACGCGGCCCACCGCGGCCATTCTGGTGTTCGGCGCGATCACCGGCACCACGCTGGGCTCGTTGATCTGGGGGGCTTTGGCGGATGCGATGGGGCGGCGGGCGGCAATCCTGCTGGCGGCGATCATGTTTATCGGCACCTCCATCTGCGGCGCCATGCCCAGCTTCATGGGCAACATCATCATGTGTTTCCTGATGGGCATGTCGGCGGGCGGCATGTTGCCCATCACCTATACCTTGCTGGCGGAGGTCGTGCCGGCCCGGCATCGCGGCTGGTTCCTGGTGCTGCTGGGCGGGTTCGGGTTGATCGCCGGCTACCTCGCCGCCAGCGTTTGCGCGGCGCTGCTGGAACCGGTGTTCGGCTGGCGGATCTTGTGGTTTATCGGCTTGCCGACGGGTGTGATCCTGGTGGGGCTGAGCCGGTTCATTCCGGAATCACCGCGCTTTCTGGCCGCCCAGGGCCGCGGGGCGGAAGCCGAGGCCGTGATGCGCCGGTTCGACATTCCGTTCCCCCCGGCTCCACCCGTTTCCGCCGCGCCGGCGCCATTGGGGTTTCTGAAAGGTCCCCTCGCGGGCACGACGCTGGGCCTCAATCTGGCCGCCTTTGCCTGGGGGATGGTGAATTTTGGGCTGGTGCTCTGGCTGCCCAGCGATCTGCGGGCGCGCGGCTATAACGTTGCCGGGTCAGACGTGCTGCTGGCGCAATCGGCGCTGCTGGCGCTGCCGACATCGATCATCACCGCGGCCCTGTATGCGCGCTGGAGCACGCGCGGCACCCTGATCCTGATGTGCCTGCTGACGGCCTGCGGGCTGGCGGGGTTCGCGCTGCCGATAAAAGACCCGTTGTTGATTATCGCGGTGCTGATGATCGGGGCGAATGGGATCATCGCGGTGCTGCTGCCGTATAGCGCGGAGAGCTACCCGTTGCGTATTCGCGGCCGGGGCACGGGGTTCGTGGCCGGCAGCAGCAAATTCGGCGGCATCGTGGTGCAATTGGTGACGATGGCCGCGGCGGTGCCGCCTTTGGCGACCGCGGCGATCGTGCTGGCACTGCCGGTGCTTGCTTCCGCCGCGGTGGTGGGGCGTTTCGGCCGGGAGACGAAAGGCCGCCGGTTGGATGAGGTGGGCTGATGATGGTTCTCCGCCCCCCTTGCGGGAGAGGGCTGGGGGAGGGGTTTCTTCGGGACCGTGCCACATCACCCCTCCCCCCGGCCCCTCCCTCAAGGGGAGGGGGAGGATTCAATCGCGGCCACGGTGCGCCGGCTGAGATGATGCCAGATAGGCATCGACACGGGTCCATAATGGTGGGGGCGGCGGGGCGGCCACCTCCTGACGCAGGCGGGTTATGTCCGGGCGGATGGTCAGCGGCTGGTTCTGCGCGGGATGCGTCTCCACCGTCAGCAGGTCCGGGCAGCCGATAACAGCGGCGATGTGGCGCGTCAGATCCGCCAGCGAGATCGGGGTGCCGGAGGCGATATTGACCGCCCCCTGAACCGGCGAAGCAACCAGATGCGCCAAAGCGAGACCCACATCCTCCACCGCCAGGTAATCGCGCAGCAGCTGCCCCTGGCGGCAGGCGAAGGGTTGCCCGGCGCGCAAGGCGCTGATGGCGGAGGGCACAAGACGGGACCCGGCCTCCCCGGTTCCGAACAGGTCGAAGACCCGGCCCCAGGCGAAGCTGGTGCCGGTGGTCCTGAAATACGCCTCTTGCAGCAGGCGCGTGGTATTCTTGGCCTGACCATAGAGCGTCACCGGCACCGCCGGATCGCTCTCCCGCCGCGGCTGCACGCCATCGTCGGACCAGTCGTATTCCGCACCGGTGCCGACACCGACAAAGCGTTGCACCCCCGCTTCGGCGGCGGCTTTGGCGAGCAACAGGCTGGCGGCGGCCCAGTCCAGATTCTCCGGCGCGTGCCAGAATTTTCCATGCGTCACATCCCAGGCGCAATGCAGCACATGTGTCGGCTGCACCGAGGCCAGCACCGCCCGCATCGCCTGGGCATCCAACAAATCAGCCGCGATGAAGGGGCAAACCGGATTCACCGGCGGGTTGCGGGCGACGCCGCGGACGTCGAAGCCAAGGGCCTGCAAAGGTTCAAGCGTCCGCGCGCCGATCAAGCCGCTCGCCCCCGTGACCAGGACGACCGGGGGCATCAGCCGCTCCCGGTGGCGAACGGCGCCCAGGACAGGTCCTTATCCGCGATCACCGCGGGCGGGCGCGGCCAGGCGATGCCGAAGGCCGGGTCGTCGAAACGGGCGCCGCGGCCGAAGCCCGGGGCATAGGGCACGTCGATGGCATAGAGCACCTCCGCCGCCTCGGTCAGGGTCACGAAACCATGGGCGAAACCCGGCGGGATCAGCAGCGCGGTATGGGTGGCCGCGTCCAGCTCCAGCCCGAACCAGCGCCCTTGGGTCACCGAGTCCGGCCGGACATCAATCGCGACGTCCCAGATACGGCCGCGCGTGACCCGCACCAGCTTGGTCTCGGCATGGGGCGGCGCCTGCCAGTGCAGGCCGCGCAGGGTTCCTTCGGCCTCGTTGAAGGAGGCGCTGATCTGCGTTGGACGGAATGCGCAGCCCGCCGCGGCGAATTCTTCAGCGCACCACAGCCTGGCGAAGAACCCCCGGGGGTCGGTGTGCTTCTCAGGCCGAACGACCAGCAGCCCGTCGAGCCCGGTGGGTTCGAAAATCATCAGACCGCCCGCATGTCCGGCACCGCCACCAGCAGATGGCCGCCCCATTCCCGCACCGGCCGCAGTTCCCCGGCGATCTCGCTGGCGATGTTCCAGGGCAGGATCAGCACGTCGTCAGGCCGCGCGGCCAGCAAAGCCTCCGGCGAGACAACCGGAATATGGCTGCCCGGCAGCAGCGTGTTCTGCTTCACCGGATTTCGATCCGCCACGCAGACGATTTCGTCCCGCGTCACGCGCGCCGCGTTCAGGAAGGTATTGCCCTTCGCCGCCGCGCCATAGGCAGCGACACGCCGGCCGGCCGCCCGTTCCGCGTCGAGCCAGGCGCGGAAGGCCGAAACGATGGCGCGCACCTTGGGTTCGAAATCGCGATAGGGCGCGGGGGTGCCGAGACCGGCCGCTGTCTCCGCCGCTTCCACCGCGGCCAGCGCGAAACGGCCGTAGCGCGCGCCCGCTGAGGTGTCGGCTGAGGCCAGCACCCGCAGGCTGGTGCCGTGTGTTGGCAGGACCTCCACCCCGTAAACCAGCAGGCCATGCGCCGCCAGCACCTGGCGCATCGCGTGCAGCGACCAATAGGCGTAGTGTTCGTGGTAGATGGTATCGAACTGGGTCTGCTCCATCAGCGCCAGCAGATGCGGCGCTTCGATCGAAACCGTGCCAGCCGATCCGGCGAGAATGGCGAGGCCGGCGACGAAGTCATTCACATCCGGCACATGCGCGAGGACGTTGTTGGCCACGATCAAGCCGGCCGGGCCGCGTTCCGCGACGATCCGGCGGGCGCAGTCCACCCCGAAGAACGCCACCTCGGTCGGGACGCCTGAGGCCACCGCCACCGCGGCGACATTGGCGGCCGGTTCGATCCCCAGGCAGGGCACGCCGGCGGCCACGAAATTGCGCAGGAGGTAGCCGTCATTCGACGCGACCTCGACCACGAAACTATCCGCCCCCAGCCCGTAGCGCGCCGTCGCGTCCCGCGTGAAGGCGGCGGCATGCGCCAGCCAGGTGCTGGAGAACGACGAGAAATAGGCATAGTCCGAGAAGATCGCCGTGGCATCGACGACGTGATCAAGCTGCACCAGATAGCAGCGCTCACATACCACGGCGTTGAGCGGGAACATGGGATCAGCGGCATCGCCCCGTTCCAGCGGCACGAAGGCGTTGGCCAGCGGCATTTCGCCCAGATCGCAGAACGGAATGCTCAGTGCGCCGTTGCAAAATCGGCAATGGGACATGCGTGCGGCGGTGGTCATGCCAGGGCCTCCTCAATCTCGTGCAGGCAGCGTGCGGTCATATCGGCACCGCGGCGCCAGGCGGCGTACCATGCGGCGGTCGCCTCGACCATCGCCATCCGATCCAAACGCGGCCGCCATCCCAGCGTCGCAACGGCGAGCGAGGGATCAAGCGCCAGGGTCGCGGCTTCCGGCGGCGGGTTCGGCACCTGGGTCCAGGGCAGCCGGGTTTCGAAGGCCCGGCTGAAGGCCTCGATGACCGCGCTCACGCTGACAGAGTCAGCATCCGGCGGCGCGAAATTCAGCGCCGGGACGCTGGCGCGCGTCGCTGCCGCATGCTCCGCGAACAGGAGATAGCCGACCAGAACGTCCAACACATGCTGCCAGGGGCGGGTGGCGTGCGGGTAACGCAAGGCCAAAGCCTCCGTCCCGCCCACCGCCCGCACGATATCCGGCACCAGCCGTGTCGGCGCGAAATCACCGCCACCAATCCCATTGCCAGCGCGGGCGCTGACCATCGGCGGCAGCGTCGCGCCGAACGACTCCCGCCAGGAGGCGATGGCGATTTCCGCCGCCGCCTTCGACGCGCTGTACGGGTCTTTGCCGCCGAGACGATCCGCTTCGGTGAAACGGCGGTTGCTGTTGTCGTTGTGGTAGACCTTGTCGGTGGTGACCATCACGGCGGCGTCGATGCCGTTTTGGCCGCGCATCGCCTCCATCACATGGATCGTTCCGTCCACGTTGGTCGCAAAGGTCCCCGCCGGATCGGCGAAACTGGCCGGCACCAGCGCCTGGGCGGCCAGATGCAGAACGATGGAGGGTTGCGCCGCCCGCATCACGCGCGCAACCGCGGCCGCGTCCCGGATATCCGCGCTATGGTGCTCCGGCGCCGCCAGCAACCCGAACAGGGAGGGGCCCGGCAGCGGCGGCAAAGCAAGGCCCACCACCCGCGCGCCAAGCCGACCCAGCATCAGCGCCAGCCAGGCGCCTTTGAAGCCGGTATGGCCGGTCAGCAGAACGGTACGCCCCCGCCAGAACGCGGGATCGGGGCGCCTCACCAGATTTTCCACGGCGCCTCTCCCGACGCCCAAAGACGATCCAGCATCACACGGTCGCGCAGCGTATCCATGGGTTGCCAGAAGCCGGTGTGGTCGTAGGCACGGAGCTGGCCGTCCCGGGCGAGACCCTCCAACGGCTCCTGCTCCAGCACCGTGGCATCGCCGGCGATGCGGTCCAGCACCTTGGGCGACATCACGAAGAAACCGCCGTTGATGGTGCCGGCCCCGTCGCCGGGCGGCTTTTCGGTGAAGTTTTCCACGGCGTCGCCGGCACGGCCCAAGGTGCCGAAGCGGCCGGGTGGACGCACCGCCGTCACCGTGGCCAGGCGGCCATGCGCGGCGTGGAAAGCGCACAGTGCCTTGATGTCGATATTCGCCACCCCGTCACCGTAGGTGAGGCAGAACGCGTCCTCCCCGGTGAGATGGGCGCCGACACGTTTCAGGCGGCCGCCGGTTTGGGTTGCGTCGCCGGTGTCGATCAGCGTGACCCGCCAGGGTTCGGCCTCGGAACGGTGAAACTGCAACGATCCGGTGGCCAGGTCGACGGTCACGTCGGCATCATGGAGCCGGTAGTTGACGAAATATTCCTTGATCTGAAAGCCCTTGTAGCCAAGGCAAATGATGAAATCGGTGATGCCATGCGCGGCGTAGATCTTCATGATGTGCCACAGGATCGGGCGGCCGCCGACCTCCACCATCGGTTTGGGGCGGAGCACGGTTTCTTCGCTGAGCCGCGTACCCAGACCGCCTGCGAGGATCACCGCTTTCATGTCACACCTCGCATCTGGTTGCCCGCCGTCAGGCCATCCTAACGGGATTCGACGGCGCGGCGAACCGCATCCTGGAAATCGGCGGTGAACCAATCCGCCCGGCCCAACGCGCTGGCCCGGATGGTGTCGCGCAGGCCGTGGCGCAGCGCCGCCCGGCGATCCTTATCGGCCGCGAGAGCAACCGCCTTGGCGATATAGGCATCCAGATCGCCCACACACAAATCGCCCAGCCCGGCATTGGTGAGATTGGAATGGCTGAGGCGCTCGTAAAAGCAGGGGCCGACGAGGCTAACGGTGGGAACCCCCATCCACATGGCTTCGCAGGTCGTGGTGCCGCCGGTCTGCGGGAAGGTGTCCAGCGCGATATCGATCTGATTGTAATACGGCATATGCGTGCCGCGGACAGCGACGAAATCCACCCGATCGGCTGTGATCCCCTCCGCCGCGAAGCATTTGCGCAGATTGTCCTGGAACGCCTGCACCGCACCTTCGGGGCGCACGAACAGGAAGCGGGCGCCTTCGACCGCGCGCACCGCGCGGGCCCAGGTGCGGATGACCTCCGGCGTGAATTTGTAGGGATTGTTCATGGTCCCGAACGTCAACCGGCCCGACCGCTGCTCCGGCGTTCCGGGTTCAACAACCAGGCGATCATGAAACCCCAGCTTGCCCAGAACCACCCAGGAGCGCGCCAGCTCCAACGGTTTTTCGATCAACCAGGAATCATCGGCCGGGCGGTTGTACGGGTCGACCAGCAAATAGTCGATCGTTTCAGGTCCGGCGGAGTGCGGGTAGCCCAGCCAGCTTCCCTGCACCCGGGCCGGGCGCCAGGCCATGACATTGAGCTTGTTCATATAGGTCGTGCCGCCGAGCTCGATCAGCATATCGAGATTATCGCCGGCGATCAGCGCCGCGGCGTCCCGGTCGCCGATTGCCGGCGACAGCCGGAACCCGTCACACAGGCTCGCGATTTTATATTGCGTCACATCGGCCGGGCCGCTGTTCCAGGAGTAACAATAGACCTCGAAACGATCGCGATCGTAGCCCTCGATCAATGGCAGGGCAAAATAACCGACGGGATGATTGCGCAGGTCCGATGACATCAGCCCCAGCCGGATCTTGGCCGCGCCGCGCCGCACCGCGGGCCGTGCCAGCGGCGTGCGCGCGGCGATCGCATCGACCGTTTTGCCCCAGGTGCGATGCGCGTCGAGCAGCAGGCGTCGCTGCTCAAGCGTACGCACCTGCGCCATTTGGTAGTGCAGCGCGCTGACATAGCCGGTTTCGGCCCAATAGCTGGTCAAAGCCTCAAAGGTGCCGACGGATGCCGAAGCCTCGAAATCGCAGGAGCGATTGAGGATACTGGTCACCATCCGCGCATGCGGCAGCATATTGCCGCCAAGCGCGAGGCGGCGGCGCGCCAGTTCATAGCCGGCCGTGATATTTTCCCCCTCATCCGCACCGCGGGTGCGATCGAGGCTATCGGCGAGTTCCGCCACCGCGTCGGGATTTTCAGGCTCCAGCCGCACCGCATCCCGCAAATGCCGGTTCGCCAGCCGCCGATCGGCGTGCATGACGCAGCGGGCGTATTGCATGTGGACCCAGGCCTGGTCCGGCAGCCGTGCGGTCAGTTGTTTGGCATAAGCGGCCGCATCGACCTGGCGGCCGGAGCGGCGCAGCAGCACCAGCCTGGTTTCCGCCAGCTGACGGGAGTCCGGCGTGCGGGACAACGCGTCATCCAGGATCGCCAGCGCTTCCGCGCCGCGGCCGAGGTCGTCAAGCACCCCGATCGCATCGATCCAATAGCGCGGCTCATCGGGTTTCAGGGACCGCGCCAGGGCGAACTGGCGCAAGGCCTGATCGAGGTGCCCCTGCATGCGATAGGCCGCACCCAGCAGGCGCTGATACTCGGCGTTTTCCGGTTGGGCGCGCACGGTGCGGTTGAATGCCACGGCGGCGGCGGCCCCGTCGCGGCGCTGCAGATGGATATTCCCCCGGTTCACCGCCGGCGACAGGCTGGTTGGATCGAGTTTTTCGGCGGCATCCAGCACCACCAGCGCCTCATCGAATCGGCGCTGGTTCTTGAGCACGACGCCCAGCAGATTGGTCAGGGCGAAATCGTCCGGGATCAGGCGTAAACCCTGGCGGATGCGGGATTCGGCCTCCGCCAGACGCGACTTGTTGAGCAGCGCCACGCCCAGGTCGAAAAACGTGCCGCGCGGCACGGCGATCCGGGCCGTGGTCTCGAGGTTCGCCAATTGCGTCAGTGCATCTATCAGCGCGTCCTGATCGCCGCTTTGGCGCGCGGCCGCGGCCCGATTCAGGATTGTCTGCGCCTGTGCGGTACCCTGCGGCGCGGCTTTCGGCTTGCGTGCGGCGGGGCGCCTGGGGCCTTTCATCGCCTCAGTACTCCATAACGGTTCATTGTTTCCGTTACCGCCCGATCGTATGATACGCAACTGTGGCCATAATCGAAACCGGCGGACATGTCTTGAATTTCCTCTTCGTGCATCAAAGCATGCCCGCGCAATTTCGCCATCTCGCGACCGCGCTGGCCAACGATCCCCGGCATAAGGTGGTGTTCATCACCCGCCAGCCTGACGCCAGCTTACCCGGCGTGACCCGGATTAGCTACCGGCCGTCCCGGGCGGCGCATGCCGCGACCCATCATTACGTCCGATTGTATGAAAACTCCGTCCTGCACGGGCAGCAGGTCCTGCGCGAATGCCTGGCGTTGCAGAAGGATGGTTTTCGCCCCGATCTGATCATCGCCCATCCCGGCTGGGGGGAAGCGCTGTTCCTCAAGGACGTGTTTCCCCGCACGCCGCTGCTGAATTATTGCGAGTTCTATTACCACGGCCTGGGCTTCGATGTCGGTTTCGACCCGTCGACCCCGGCCGGGCTCGACACCATCTGCCGGGCCCGGGCCCGGAATGCGCATCTGCTGCTGAGCCTGGAATCCTGCGACCACGGCATCAGCCCCACCCATTGGCAGCGCGAAAGCCATCCCGATGCGTTCCGGCATAAAATATCGGTGATTTTCGATGGTATCGACACGAATATCGTCCGGCCGCAAGCCGACGCGCGCTTCACCTTGCCCAATGGCGATGTGCTGACCCAACAGGATGAGGTCGTCACCTATATCGCCCGCAATCTGGAGCCCTATCGCGGCTTTCCACAGTTCATGCGGGCCGTGCCCGGCATCCTCGCCGCCCGGCCGCAGGCGCGGATCGTGATCGTCGGTGGCGACGAGGTCAGCTATGGCCGCAACGCCCCGGACAACAAAACCTGGCGGCAGACCATGCTCGATGAAGTCGGGCCCCTCGATCCCGCGCGCGTGCACATGCTGCCGCGCATCCCCTACGAGGCTTACCTGACACTGCTGCGGGTTTCGACCGCGCATGTCTATCTGACCGTGCCCTTCGTCCTGTCCTGGTCGTGCTTTGAGGCTTTGGCGGCCGGCTGCGTGGTCGTCGGGTCCCGCACCCCGCCGGTGCAGGAGGTGATCACGGACGGGCATAATGGTTTGCTGGTCGATTTCCTCAACCCGCGGGCGATCGCCGCCACGGTCACCCAGGCCGTGGCGAACCGCGGTGCCCTCACCGGCATGCGCGCGCGGGCGCGGCAGACGATCCTGGACCGCTACGCCCTGGCGCATTGCCTGCCGGCTCAGCTGCGTCTGTTGCAAAGCCTGGTATGAGGCGAAAGACGGCGGTCCGGGCGGCACATTTTACGGTGCCGCCCGAAGAAAGCCTCAGTGGAACGTGTAGTCCGTCACGGCGAGAGACGACTGAGCGACCGTGAAGTTGATCGTCTGATGTGTCGCGCCGTCATTGATCGTCCAGGAGGCCCCGACGCCATTCTTGGTGAGGGTCGCCCCCGCACCGTAGCCATAGAAGTCGAGGTGATCGCCCTGCGGGACTGAGAAGTCAGCGATCGTTGCGTTGTTCCAGGCGTCGGACTTCAGGAACTCGAAGACGTCGGCCCCGGCACCGCCGGTCAGCCCGTCGGTACCGGCACCGCCATGCAGCGTGTCGTTGCCCGCACCACCACTCAGCAGGTCATTACCAGCACCGCCGGTGATCACGTTGTCACCCCCGTTGCCGGTGCCCAGGAAGTTGCCGCCACCGATGAAGGTGAGGTTTTCCAGGTCGCTGGCCAACGTGTAGTTGTTGAGGGTCGTCTTCACGGTATCGATGCCACCGCCGGGGTTTTCAACAATCGATTCACCGAAGAACTTGACGATGTAAGTGTCATCGCCGAGCCCGCCGACAAGCGTATCCGTCCACCCGCCGCCATCAAGTGTATCGTCCCCGGCACCGCCGGTGATGACGTTGTTCAGCCCGTTGCCGGTGCCCGAGAAGTTGCCCACGCCAATGAACGTGAGGTTCTCGATCGCGCCGGTCAGCGTGAAGCTGTTCAGCGTGGTTTGCACCGTATCCGTGCCCGAGCCCGCGGGGTCAGCGACCACCGTCGCCGCATTCGCGACGATGTAGGTGTCGTCACCCGTGGTGCCGGCCAAGGTCATGGCGCCACCGCCGTCGCTGAGCGTGTCGTTGCCGGAGCCACCAAGGATCAGCCCGGTCGCACCGCCACCCGTGCCGGCGAAGTTGCCGACCCCGGTGAACGTCAGGTTCTCAACGTTCGCCGACAGCGTGTAGGCGTTCACACTGGCCTGCACCGAGTCGGTGCCGCCGCCTGCCGCCTCCACGATGAAGTCCGCGGCGTTGGTCACGATGTAGAGGTCGTTGTTGCTTCCACCCGCCAGGGTCTCCGCACCACCGCCATCGGTCAGCGTATCCTTGCCGGCGCCGCCGGTGATGCTGCCCGCCAGTCCGCTACCCGTGCCGGCGAAGTTGCCACCGCCGGTGAAGACCAGGTTCTCCAGGTTCGCACCCAGCGTGTAGGTGTTGAACGTGGTGCGCACCGTATCGCTGCCACCGCCCGCGGCTTCGACGATCGACAGACCGAGGTTGTTGACCACGTAGGTGTCGTTACCGAGACCACCGGTCAGCGTGTCGTTACCGCCGCCGCCGTTCAGCGTGTCGTCACCGGCGCCGCCAGTGATCTGGTTCACCCCGGCATTGCCGGTGCCGGCAAAGTTGCCGCCGCCGATATACGCCAGGTTCTCCATGATGGCGCCCAGCGTGTAGCTGCTCAGCGTCGTCTGCACGGTGTCAGTGCCGCCGGTATCGACGATCAGATCGCCCGCATTGGCCACGACGTAGGTGTCGTTGCCGAGGCCGCCGACGAGTGTGTCAGCGCCGCCGCCATCGTTCAGCGTGTCATCGCCGGTACCACCGGTGATGGTGCCAGCCGTGCCGCTGCCAGTGCCCGCGAAGTTGCCCACACCGGTGAATGTCAGGTTCTCCACATTCGCGCCCAGGATGAAGCTGTTGGCGGTCGACTGAACTGTGTCGGTGCCACCGCCAGCGCTCTCCACGATGGAGTCCGCGGCGTTGCTGACGAGATAAAGGTCGTCGCCACCCAGACCGATCATGGTCTCGGCCGCACCGCCATCGTTCAGCTTATCGGCCAGAGCACCGCCGGTGATGCTGCCCGCCAGACCGCTGCCGGTGCCGTTGAACTTGCCCGCGCCGATGAACACGAGGTTCTCGACATTGGCATCCAGCACGTAGGTGTTCAGCGTCGTCTGCACCGTATCGGTGCCGCCGGCGGCGTTCTCGATCACCGATTCACCGGAGAACTTGACGACATAGGTGTCGTTGCCAAGCCCACCGATAAGCGTGTCGAACCAGCTACCGCCATCGAGCGTGTCGTTCCCGGCACCGCCGGTTATGACGTTGTTGAGCCCGTTGCCGGTGCCCGCGAAGTCGCCCACCCCAATAAACGTGAGGTTCTCGACCGCGCCGGAGAGCGTGTCGCTGTTCAGCGTCGTTTGCACCGTGTCCGTGCCAGCGCCCGCGGGGTCCGCGACCACGGAGGCCGCGTTGGTGACGATATACGTGTCGTCACCCGTGGTGCCGGCCAGGGTCATCGCCCCACCGCCGTCGTTCAGCGTGTCGTTGCCAGCCCCGCCGAGGATGAGCCCCGTCGAACCGCCGCCGGTGCCGGCGAAGTTGCCGACCCCGGTGAAGGTCAGGTTTTCGACATTCGCCGCCAGCGTGAAGGCGTTGAGCACGGTCTGGACGCTGTCCTTCCCACCGCCAACCGCTTCCACGATGGAATCCGCCGCGTTGGTAACGATGTAGGTGTCGTCAGCGCCAAGACCGATCATGGTCTCCGCACCACCGCCATCGGTCAGCGTGTCCTTGCCGGCGCCGCCGGTGATGCTGCCCGCCGAACCGCTACCGGTGCCGGTGAAGGCGCCGCCGCCGGTGAACACGAGGTTTTCGACGTTGGCATCCAGCACGTAGGTGTTCAGCGTGGTCCGCACCGTGTCGGTGCCGCCGCCAACGGCCTCAACCACCGACTCGCCGGCAATTCCAACCTGATAGGTGTCGTTACCAAGCCCGCCAACCAGGGTGTCAACGCCGCTGCCGCCGTTCAGCGTGTCGTTGCCGGCACCGCCGGTGAGGACATTGTTCTGGCCGTTGCCGGTGCCGGTGAAGTTGCCGACACCCGTGAAGCTCAGGTTCTCGATGTTCGGGTTACCGACCAGGGAGAAGCTGTTCAGCGTGGTCTGGATCGTGTCCGTCCCGCCGCCGGCCGCCTCAACCACCACATCCGCCGCATTATCGACGACGTAGGTGTCATTGCCCGCGCCGCCGGTGAGCGTGTCGGCACCGGTGCCGCCGTCAAGGCTGTCGTCACCCGCGCCGCCGGTGATGCTGTTCCCGAGTTCGTTGCCGGTGCCGGTGAAATTGCCGGCGCCGAGGAACTGCAGGTTCTCCAACCCGCTGCCGAGGCCGAGGCCGAAGCTGAGCAGCGTGGTCTGCACCGTATCGGTGCCACCGGTGTCGGTGATCTGATCGCCGGCGTTGGTCACGATATAGGTATCGTTGCCCAGACCGCCGGCCATCGTCATCGCCGCCCCGGCATCGTTCAGCGTGTCGTTGCCCGCGCCGCCGGTCAGGCTGCCCGCGGCCCCGCTGCCAGTGCCGGAGAAGTTGCCAACCCCGGTGAAGGTCAGGTTCTCGACATTGGCGCCCAGCGTGTAGGTGTTGAGCGTGGTCTGGACGGAGTCGTTCCCCGAGGCCGGGTTCTCATTCACGGTACTGCCGGCATTGGTGACGATGTAGGTGTCGTCGCCGCCGTGACCGGAAAGGATCATGGCGCCGCCGCCGTCATTCAGCGTGTCATTACCAGCGCCACCGACGATGAAGCCCGGCGTACCGCTGCCGGTGCCCGCGAAGGCCCCAAAGCCGTTGAACACCAGATTCTCAACGTTGGCGGAGAGCGTGTAGGTGTTGAGCGTGGTGAAGACAGTATCGGTGCCACCGGCCGCGGCTTCCACAATGGAGTCCGCCGCGTTCGTTACGATGTAGCTGTCGTCACCGCCGAGACCGATCATGGTCATCGCGCCGCCGCCATCCCTCAGCTGATCGGCGCCCGCCCCGCCCGTGATACTGCCATCCGCCCCACTGCCCATGCCGGAGAAGTTACCGGAGCCGGTGAACACCAGGTTCTCGAAATTGGCACCCAGCGTCCAGATGTGGAGCGACGTCTTGACGGTGTCGTTGCCGCCGCCCACCGCCTCGATGATCTGATCGGCCGCGTTGGTCACGATATAGCAATCGTTCCCGCCAAGGCCGGCCATCGTCTCCGCCGCACCGCCGTCGTTCAGCGTATCGTCGCCGGCACCGCCGGTGATGCTGCCCGCCGTACCGCTGCCGGTGCCCGAGAAATTGCCGACGCCGACGAAGGTCATGTTCTCGACATTAACCGGCAGGACGTAGGTGTTCAGCTCCACGAAGACGCTGTCGTTGCCTTCGCCCGCCAATTCGACCACGGAGTCACCGGCATTCGACACATAATAGGTGTCGTCGCCGGTCCCGCCGACCATCGAGTCATTGCCGTCGCCACCGTCGAGGATGTCGTCGCCGGCACCGCCGATGAGCGTATCGTCGCCGGTGTCACCGATCAGCGTATCGTTGCTGTCGAACCCGACGATGCTGTCATCGCCGCCGAAGCCCTCCAGGTGATCCGGGCCCGGTGTGCCGAGGATCGTGTCGTTCGAACTCGACCCATTATAGACAATGCCGGTGTTGAACGGCGTCAACGCCATCAGCTGATCGGCGAACTGCGCGAACTGCACATTCACCAGATGGTCGGTATCGCCCAGGGTGCGGTTGGTATCAGCGAAGTTGTCAACGATGATGTACTGATCGTTCCCGAGACCATCCTGACCGTTATAGGTAACGGTGTAATGGGCGCGGATCCCGTCATAGACGGCCACGTTGCTGCCGGTTCCACCAT
>CAIUPC010000398.1 GCA_903900905.1 uncultured Acetobacteraceae bacterium | reverse complement strand
CGGCTGACCGTGCGCAGCGTGGCGATATAGGCGACGACATCGTCGATATTCGTGCCGCTCAGATGCAGATCCGGCATCCGGTCATGCGGCGCCCGCAGGAATGCCCCCAGCGCGGCGGGCGTCATCGCCGGCATTTTGGCAATCGCAGCGAAGGTCGGCGCGCCATTGCTGGTCGCGCTGCGCTGATCCGGGCCGGTCAGGTGGCAATTGGCGCACCAGGTCTCGGCCAATTGCCGACCGGCGGAGGGGTCACCGGGCGGGGTCTGTCCTTGCGCGGCCGCGGGTTGGGCCAGCAACAGCACCAGAGCCAACCCCTGAACCGAACGCATCATCAGCGCAGCGCCATGATCGCGTTGCGGTTCTGTGCCCAAGAGTCCTCATCCGACCCCGGCGCGGTTGGCCTTTCCTTGCCATAGCTGATGGTCGCGACGCGGCTGCCGGCGATCCCTTTGCCAAGCAGGTAATTGCGCGCAGTGTTGGCCCGCCGCTGCCCGAGCGCGAGATTGAATTCGGTGGTGCCCCGTTCATCGCAATTGCCCGCCAGCATGACGTTGTTACCGGCGAATTGCGTCAGCCAGCCCGCCTGGCGATCAAGTGTGGCGGCGTTGTTGAGGGTCCTGGGACCACGCCCGGCCAGATCCGCCCGGTCGAGATCGAAAAAGACGCGGTCCCCGATATTGGCGACAAGGTCTTCCTGACTACCGGCGATGATGCCACGCACGGCGGTTGGCGGTGCGGCCTCCTGCACCGGCGCGGTCGCGCATCCGGCCAGCAGCAGGACCATAAGCGCGACCGGGATCGCCCGCCTGGGGCTCATTGTAACGCTCATGGTGTGAGGCTCCTGTGGTTAGAACCCCACCTCAACTGCCACACCGGGCGCTATGCCGCCTTGAGGTAGATCAACCTCTTCAGCCGCCGAACGGATCAATATTTGACCAATCCGTTGACAGCACGGCTTGCCAGCAGGTGTTTTTGCCATGCGCGCCGGTGCTGCTGCTCGCCGGCAAATCGACAACCATGCCGATATGGCCGCCGGCAGCGCCATGCATGCTGACCAGATCGTTACGGATGACGCCATCCGAACCCAGACCGCGGATGCGAAAATTCACCCCGACCGTATCATCCGGACTTTTCGACTTCAGGGTGCGGACCATCATCATCGGCTTGAAGATATTGAGGTTGGCGGCTTTCACGACATGTTTCATCGCGGGGGCGTTGAAGGTCACGAACGGCACTTCCTCCCACACGCCGACAATCTGGGCCAGGCCGCCGCCCAGGGAGTGCCCGGTGACGGACACTTTGCGTCCGCCGGCGATCTGCTTCGCGGCCCGGACCATCGAACGGGCCGAGCTGGCCTGGTTCGGCAGGATGCGCAGGCCGATCCGCAGGTCGGCGCTGATATCGCTGAGGAATTTGCCTTTTTGCCCGGGGTTTGTACCACAACATCCAACCACGACGTCTGTCGCCGATTGCCAGATGCCGCCTTGGAAGCCATCACCCCAGAAGGTCCCGGTTTCCCATTTCTGCACCACCCAGCTATCGACCATATGCCCGGACGGATCCTCGTAATACTGGCCTTTACCAGTAAAATAGGCTGCATATGCGATCTTTGCATAATCCAGGCACGTTGCCATTTGGTCCCCCATTCCAGCGTTTGTGAATCTCTATCTGTGGACGCACCTATCGGCAATCGGTTTCAATCCCGATCACACGGCTTTGACCTGCGTGATCGACGGCGGTCCCGGACCGTGGTCAACTCGACGTCGTGTTTTGCGTCGGAGGAGGCCTCAATGGGTCAGTACGGTATCGGCCAGCCGGTGTCCCGGTTCGAGGACCCGCGCCTGTTGCGCGGTCAGGGGCGGTTCATCAATGACGTGAACCTGCCGGGGCAGGCCCACGCGGCGATGCTGCGCAGCCCGCACGCGCATGCGCG
>CAIUPC010000397.1 GCA_903900905.1 uncultured Acetobacteraceae bacterium | reverse complement strand
TGTATTGCGGCCAGGTCGTTCAGAACGGCTCCATCCCGGTGTTCCGGCGGGAAGCGCTGGAGGATGCGGCGATCCGGCTGCCTGACGACGAGCGCGTGTACTATTTCGACGAATCGTTGGGGCGATCGGAAGACGTCGAATGCTGGGCGCGCATCGCGCTGACAACGAAATGGGCATTCGCCGGCCTGCCCGGCGACCTGACCCTGTATCGGGTGAATGCCGGCAGACTGTCGTCGGATGTCATCCGGCAGCTCGAATCCTGGGAACGCGTTTACGAAAAGATCGAAGCCTACGCGCCCGATTTCATCGCCACCCATGGCAGGGAGGCGCGGGCGCGTGAGCTGCGTTACCTGGCGCGCCGCTGCTTCCAAATCGGCGACCGCGGCCTGGCACTCGGCATGGCGGTCGAAGCGATCAGCACCTGGCCCCGGCTGCTGCTGCACGAGCCCCGCAAGACCCTGACAACACTGATCGCCTGCACGTTGTTACGTGCCCTCCCCGAGCGGCCATTCCGCGTCCTCGCACGCGTTTTCCATGCCCCAACCACAGCCGGAGCCCCGTAATGACCCATGTTCTGCATCTGCTCGACGACGCTCGTCTTGGCGGCGTGACGCGCGGGCTTCCCGACCACATCCGCCGCCTGACCGGCCCGTTTCGGCACGAGATCAAGGTGCTCGATGCCGCTTACCGGCTGCCGGGGCGGATCGACGCCGACATCGTCGTGGTGCACTTCACGGTGAACTGGGCGAAGATGCCGTTCATGGCGATGCTGCGGGCCCGGCTGGGCAAGCGCCCGATGATCATCGCCGAACACTCCTACACCGAAGCCTATGAGCAGCTTTGCGTTCCGCATCAGGCGCGCTTCCGGACGATGCTCCGCTGGAATTTCGCCCTCGCCGACAGGGTGGTCGCGGTATCCCGCGCGCAGGGGGCATGGCTGGAGCGGGCCGGTGTGGTGCCGGCGGCGCGGCTCGTTCCGATCCCGCAGGCGCTCGATACCTCGGCGCTGGACTCCGTTCCGCCCGTCAACCGGCTGCCAGGGCCGATGCGGCTTGGCACCTACGGCCGCTACGTGCCGCAGAAAGGCTTCGACATTCTGATCGAGGCCATGCGCCTCGTGCCGCCATCCGTGGCCACGTTGCAAATCGGCGGCCTCGGCCCCGACTTCGAAGCGCTGAGCACCGCCGCGCATGGCCTGCCGCATGTGTCCGTCGGGGGCACGGTAACGGATGTCGCCGGCTTCCTGACCACCGTCGACGCGGTCGTCATTCCGTCCCGGTGGGAGGCGTACGGCCTGGTCAGCGCCGAAGCGCGCGCCGCCGGACGGCCCGTGCTGGCGACCCGCATCGATGGGCTGGTGGAGCAGATCGACCCGGCCTGGGGCCTGCTCTGCCCGTCCCAGGATCCCCGGGCGCTGGCGGAGGCGATCCAGGTCATGGCGGCATCGGACCTGCGGGCGATGGGCGAAAAGGCGCGCGGCTCCGTTGTTGGTGCCCTCGATGCGACCATCGCCGGCTGGCGGGCGGTGCTGACCGAGCTCACGCAGCCGCGGCCCGCCCGCGCCGCGGAACCCGGCGCCCTGTTCGTGCGCGCATCCTGACCATGCTGGCGCTGTCCCCGATCCAGGGCGCGGGCTGGCATCGCCTGCACGCGCTGTTGTCCAGCCGGTTTGCGGGCAATCTGGGCTCGATGGGCGGTGCCCAGATGGCCATCCGCATCACACGGCTGCTGACAACCATTATCCTGACCCGCCTGCTGTCGCCCAATGACTACGGCCTCGCCGCGGTGGTGTTGACGATTTACGAGGTCGTGGCGCTGTTCACCCGCAACGGCATCACCGCGAAAGTCGTCCAGGCAAACGCGGAGGACCTGGAAACCGTCGCGCATACCGCTCTCACGCTCACCTGGATCGTGTGCGGCCTGCTGGTGCTGGTGCAGGCCGCCGTCGCGGTGCCGGTCGCTGTTTTCTACCAGGACATGCGGCTGGCCTGGCCGATTGCGCTGATGGGCCTGATTTATCTGGCGACGCCACTCTGCGCGATCCAGACCGCGCTGTTGCAGCGGGAGGGACGGTTGGGCCGCATCGCCTTCACCGGGGCCTTGCAAGTGATCGCCGACAACGGCCTGACCGCGATCCTCGCGCTGTGTGGCCTGGGGATGTGGGCCATCATCCTGCCGAAACTGATCGTCGCCCCGATATGGACCATCGGCATCCGCACCGGCCACGCCTGGCGCCCGAGCCGGGGCTGGTCGCTTGCCGGATGGCGCGCGATCGCGGCCTTCAGCCGGGACGTGGTCGGGGTCGAGCTGCTGACCACCGTCCAGGCCAATATCGACAACCTCATTGTCGGCTCGGTACTCGGGGTCGAAGCGCTGGGCCTCTATTATTTTGCTTTCAACGCCGGCCTGGGGATCACGCTGGGCCTGGTCAACGCGTTCGGCACCGCCGTGTTCCCGCATCTGTGTGAGGTCAGCGCCGATCCAACGCGGTTGGCGGCCCGTTATCGCGCGAGCCTGCGGACGATGGGCGGGCTGGTGGTGCCTTTGATCCTGACTCAGGTGGTGCTGGCGCCGTTCTACGTTCCGATCGTGTTTGGGGATAAGTGGCTGCCGGCAGTTCCCGTCCTCATGCTGATCTGCCTGTCCGCGCTGCCGCGGCCCTTCGCCGCCACCTGCTCCCAGCTGCTGAAAGCCGTTGGTCGGCCGGGCATCGAGCTGCGCTGGCAAGCGGGCCTCACGGTGACGCTGGTGGCGGGGTTGCTGCTCGGCAGCCAATTCGGCATCGCGGGGGTCGCGACGGCGGTGCTGCTGGTCCAAGGCGGCTTTTTGACCGCCTATGTGCTGCGGGCGCCGCGTCCCTTTCTGACCATCCCGGCTCAGAGGGGATGATTTCGCAAATCGCAATCCGTCCCAGAATGCGAAAGTCTCCATCTTTGCGAACGCAGCACGCTCGCATTCTGCGAAATGCATTTTGCAAGCAGACAATAAGGGTCTGAAATCAGGGCCGTTTTTACCATGCAGCCGCTGGCACCGGTCTTGCGATCTGTTCTCGTGACGATGGCCGCCATGCCATCCAAGCGACCGCGAGAAGGATCCAGACCATCATGCCACGCACCGGACTAATGGCCTTGCTGGTGATTTCCACCGCCCTCAGCGGCTGTGGGGATGCGTTTCAGAAGCCTGAGAACACCGTCGATCTGAACGGCCCTGGGGCCACCATGCTCGAACGGCAGGATGACCAGGGCCGGACCATCCCCAGCCCCGGCGCCCTGGCGCGGGGCAATGCCGCGCGGTGCCGGATTGAACCCGCCGCCGCGGCGGGCACACTGGCGGAGTCCGCGGAGACCGCGTTGCTGCCGCTGTCCCCGGGCGATCTCGTTCACGTAGGGATGCAAGGCGATGAGGCCCCCGCGGGCAATTACAAAGTGGATACCGACGGCACGATCTCGTTTTCGGGCGTCGGTAAGATCCGGGCGGCCGGGCGGTCGGTGGAACAGATCGAGGCAGATCTGGCCCGCCAGCTGGTGAGTGCGGGACTCTTCCGGCGCGGTCATGCGCATCCGACGGTCCGCCTGTTAGACCGCGACGCGGTGCGGGTGATGGTCAACGGCGCGGTGTTCTCCCCGGGTCAGGTGACGATCAACGAGCGTCCGTCGCAGCCCGATACCACCCGCCAGACGGCGGCCGGCGATCATGCGATCGGTCGGACATTAAGCGCGGCTCTGTCGCATGCGGCGGGGGTCCGGCCGGATGCCGACATCGCCCATATTTCGGTTGTGCACGCGGGGCGGCACCAGTTGGTGGACCTGACCGGTTTCCTCGACGGCCGGGCGGTCAACGATATCCCCTTGGTCGACGGGGATCGGGTGACGGTACCGAGCCGGCATTGCTTCCAGGCGGCGCTGGCGCGGCCGACACCGATCACCCCGCCGGGTGTGCGGGTCTATATGTCGAACCTGACAACGCCGGCGCTGAACAACGCGTCGTCCGGTATCGGCCGGGATCAGACCAACCTGCCTTATGGGACCCGCCTGCTGCAGGCGCTGTTCTCCGCCAACTGCGTGGGCGGCGCCAAAATGACCAACGCCCACCGCTCCGCGGTCCTGGTCTCGACCAACCCGGAAACCGGCGAAAGCGAAGTGATTGAACGGGATATCGAGGCCCTGATCCGCCGGGCCGACAGGGATCTGTATAATCCGGTGGTGATGCCGAATGACTCGATCGCCTGCTACGACTCGCAGGTGACCAATGTGCGGGAGGTGCTGCGCTCCCTCGGTGACGTCGCGGTCTCGGTCTCGGTTGGCCGGTTGCTCGCGCCATGAGCCTGTTTCGCACCATCAAAGCGCGGATCCGTTACGGCGGCAGCGTCGAGAAACGCACCAGGCGCTATATCCTGACGGGGATCGTCGGGTGTGGCGTCGCCTGGGGCCTGTCGCTCAGCTACCTGATTCTGAGCCCGAAAGGCTATACCAGCAGCTTCGTGCTGATCCTGCCGGGCACCGGGGCCGGTTCGAGTCTGAACCTGCCGACACTGGGCCAGGCGACCTCCACCTCGGCCTCGGCCTTCGCGAGCCCAGAGCTGAGCCCGACCGAGAATTACCGCAAGATGCTGCTGAGCGACCGCGCCTTACGGATGGCGGCCCAGGCGGCCGAGGAACTGCCGGATCACTTTCCGCCCCCCAAGGTCGAGCTCGCGGACCAAACCAAGCTGATCTCCGTCAAAATCGGCGGCCGGACCCCCGAGCAGGCGGCGAAACGGGCGGAAGCGATCCGGTCCGCCTTCATGACGATGCTCGACTCGTTGCGCAGCGACGAGATCCAGACCCGCGACGCCGCCTACCGCGATCTGCTGGGCGGCTACAAAAGCGGGGTCAACGAGGCCCGGCAGCGGCTGATGGATTATGAGGCCAAGACCGGGCTTGTTTCGATAGAGCAGTATTCATCGATCGTCGCGGCGGTGGAGCATCTGCGTGAAGCCTCGCGGGACGCCGATACACGGCTCGCCAATATGCGCGCCGGCATCGCCGAACTGATCCGTCAGCTCGGCGTGACGCCGGAGCAGGCCAATATCGCGATGGCGTTGCGATCGGACCCGTTCTTTCAATCGCTGCTCGAACAACTTGCCAAGCAGGATACCGAGCTTGCTGTGCTGCTGGCGACCCATGGGCCCAACGCACCGCGGGCCATGGACCTCGGCGCGGAGCGGGCCAGCGTCGCCGCGAAGCTCGCGACAAGGGCGGCGGAGCTGACCGGCAACAAACGCCTCGACGTGCTGAAGCTGCGCGATCTGAGCATCCATGATGAGCGGGCCCGGTTGTTCGAACGCCTGGTCGGGCAGATCGCCGATGCCGAGGCGCTGGCCGCCACGCGGACGAAGCTGGTTGAACAGATCGACTCGGAACATAACCGGGTGATGGCGCTGGCCCCCGCAGCGTCCCGCCTGGATGACCTCAAGCGCGATGTGCAGGTCAGCGAGGCGGTGTTTTCCTCCGCCTTGGCGCGGATCGACACCAGCAAGGCGGACTATTTCTCGTCCTATCCGATGCTGCAAACGCTGGAGCCGCCATCACTGCCGCTCAAGCCGACCTCCCCGCAGCCTTTGCTTGCCGTCGCCGGCGGGTTGGGCGCCTCAATTCTTCTCATTGCTTCATTGGTGCTGACATGGTTGCGGACCGCATTACTCCAGAAAATTCTGAAGAACGGCTGATTTTCGGCGCGATCGTGTGGTGCTGGGCGTTTTATGCAATCGGCGCGCTGTACGTGGTCGGACCGGTCCTGGCGATGCTGTTGCTGTTCAAGATCGTATGGCGCCACTACACCGCCCCGGCCAGGCCGCATCTGAAGCCGGACCCGGTGCCGGCCGGGGTCTGGGTGTGGATTGGCGGCATGCTGGCCATGCTGGTGGCGCTGCTGGTCGCGCATGTGCTGAACGGGCTGGACGCGCCGCAGACCATCAAATCATCCATTGGCTGGCTCAAGGGCTGGGGGCTGCTGGCGCTGTTCCCACTCGCTGGCGCCTGCCTGCGCATCCGCCCGGCGCTGGTTCTGCGGGCCATGTACTGGTTCGCGCTGCAGACGGCGATCATCACCCCGTTCCTGGTACTGGCCGCCCTGGCGCATCTGCCATCGAAACTGTTCATCTCCCCATTGCAGGTTATCGGCGGGCCGGGGCCGGAGTTTTTCGCGATCTACCTCTATATCGTCGACCCTTCCAATGGTGCGTTGCGCTGGCAATTCGTTTGCCCCTGGGCGCCAGCCGCCGGGATGATGGGCGACATGATCTGCCTGTTCGCCTGCTTCGAAACCAATCGCCGCTACCGCCGGCTTGGTCTGTTCGTGGGCGTGATGATGGCGCTCATGACGAAGTCCCGCATGGCGATGCTGTTCCTGATTATCGCGCCGCCGGTGCTGTGGACCCTGTCCCGGCTGAGCCGCCCGCGGCTGCTGATGACGGGCGCGGCGATCAGCACCCTATCGGGGATCATCGCGAGCCCGATCATCACCGCGATCCAGGATGGCGTGGCGGCGTTCAAGGGCGCGCGGGCGGACTCCACCAGGGTGCGCGCGGCGCTCGGCCGCATCGCGGTCGATCGCTGGTGGGATGAGGCCCCGATCTGGGGGCATGGGATCGTCGTGCGCGGGTCGCATCACGTTGAATACATGCCCATCGGCAGCCATCACACCTGGTTCGGGCTGCTCTATGTCAAGGGCGCCGTCGGTGCCCTGGCGCTGGCGATGCCCATCTTGTGGACCGTGGTGGAGATGCTGCTGCTGGCGCAGGTATCGCCGCTGGGCCGCCTGGGCCTGGGCGTCGTACTGATGATGATCTTCTACAGCTTTGGCGAAAATCTGGAGATTCTGGCCTATCTCGCCTGGCCGGCGCTGCTCCTGCTGGGCTGCGCGTTTGGTGCCGCGCGGACGGCCCGGCAAGGCATGGAACTGGACGAGAAGACACTGGCTATCCCAGCCGGAGTGGTGACGGTCTGATACCGGTCCAAACCCGTCATGCTGACCCACGGATCAAGTCCGTGGGTCAGCATGACGGGGCGCCAGCCGCGGCCCCCACCAAGGGCCGCGGCATTCCAACAGCCTGATCAGAGATGCGCGAAGTTGTTGCTCGCCAGTGGCACCGCCCCCACCAGATCGATCACCATATTCGCCGAACCCAGCGCCGAACTGTTCCCCCCGGTATTCACATAGACGAAGGTATTGCCGCCGCTGGTCTGCCAGCCAATAGAATTCCCCACCAAACTCGTCGCCGTCGAAGACAGCGCCACGATCGGCCCGAACTTCGCGCCCAGCCCGGTGAAGTCCAGCAAATCCACCCCGGCATGGAAGTTGGTGATCACGTCCATCGCCTTGGCGGTCGAGTCACCCGTGGCGCTGAACATGTAGGTATTCACCCCCGAACCACCGGTCATCGTGTCGGCCCCGGCGCCACCGCTGATCCACAGATTGCCGGTCATCCCGGACCCATTGATCGTGTCGCTGCCGCCGAGGTCATACATGAACGTCGGGGTGGACGGCACCATCGACGGCAAAGACGCCAGATTGACGATGTTGGCCCCCTTGCCGAGCCCCACCACCACATCCAGCGGCGCCGCCGAGGATGCAATCCCCGTTGTCGTGTCCTTGGCCGTCACGGTCAGCGCATAGAGCTGCCCGCCCGCCGAACCTGTCGGCGCCGAGGTGCCGGTCGATAGCGTCGCCCCCGCACCCGATGCCGCCAGCGAGAACGACCCCGCCCCAGCACCACCCAGGGTGTAGGTGTAGGCATCCCCAGCCGGGCCATTGGTCTGCGCGACCGTCGCCAACACCGTTTTCGACGTCAGCGCGCTGCCGCCCTGCACCTTCGCCAGCGTGGCCGTGGACGGGGAGAACGCCACCCCCAGCGCCGGGGCGACATTCACCCCCTGGATCGTCACCGTCGCCGTCGCAGGCACCGAGGCATTCGCATGCCCGTCCGTGACCTGGTAGTTGAAGGTCAGCCCCAGAGTCTTGCCCAGCGCCAACGCCGCGAACTGCTTCGGATCAATCGTCAGCTGGTTATTCGCGACCGTGAAGGCGATCGGTGCGCTCCAGGTGCCGGAGGTGACGCTCACCGTCTCCCCCGCCGCCAGATTGACGCTGACGGTATCGAGGTGATCGATATCCGTCGCATTGGCCAGCAGGTTGATCACGATCGGTGCCGCGCTTTCCAGCACCGTGCCGGCATTCACCGGCCCGCTGACGACCGGCGCGTCATTGGCGCCAAACACCGCGAAGGTCACCGAAGTCGGCACCGACACATGACCGTCGGAGATGGCATAGTTCCAGGTCACCGTCCGGACTTCGCCCGCCGAGAGGTTCTGATACGCCGCATCGCCCGGGTTGAAGGCGTAACCGGTCGCGGTCTTCTGAATGCCCGCCGGCAGCACGCCGGGCACCACCGTCAGAACATCGGACGTATCGATATCGGAAGCCTTGGCGAGCGGGTTGAACGCGATCACCGCGCCGTCCTCGACCGCGTTGAACGCCTGCGTTCCCGTCACGATCGGTGCGTCATTGGTACCTGTGACGTTGAACACCGCCGAGGCAGCCGTGGTGGCGTGGCCGTCGGTGATGCCGTAGCCGACAGTGACCTGCTGCACCTCCCCCGCCGTCAGATGCTGATAGGCGGCATTGGAGGCATTCAGCGAGAAACTATGCGTCGCGGCGTTGTATGTAACCCCGGCCGGCAGTCCCGGAGGCACCCCGACGACGGTCAGGGTGTCGAACAGGTCGGGATCGGATGCCCCGGCCAGCGCGTCGATCGTGGCAATCGCCGCGTCCTCGATCGCGACCGTCGGAGCCGGCGCCACAACGATCGGCGCCGCATTGCCAGTGGTGGTGGAGGTCGTGCCGAGCACGAAACTCTCCCCGAACCCATCACCGGCCGTGCTCGTCACCATCGACAGGCTCAGCGCGACATGCAGGCCGGCAACCTCATTGAATGCACCGAGATCGATCACCCCGCCGGAGAAGAAGGCCTGGGCATCCGCCGCCGTCGCGAAGCTCTGGCTGACGACCACCACCCCTTCGACCGAGGCGGAGAAGTTCAGCGACGAGAAGCCCGCGCCCAGCACCTGATCGCCGATCAAACCGGCAATGAGATGACCCGATAGGCCAACGGTGTTCAGGGTGAACGCCTCCGTGCTGGTCAGGGTCTGCGGGCCGGAGGCGGCGGCCAGCGCGAAGCCGCCCTGCGTCCCGAACCCCAGGATCGTCGCATTCGGGTTCACCGCACCCAAATCGGCCGCGATCGCCGCATTCACCGGCTGCCCCAGCAAGGAGGCCACCACCGCCGCGTTCGGCAAGCCGCTGGCATAGGCATAGACGCTGTTGAAAGCCCCATTCAGCGCCGGCATGGCGCCGGAGAGATTGGCGCCGCTGACCGCGGTCATCGCCCCCGCGCCGGTAGCATTGGTGCTGGCCGAGACGCTCATCACCAGCCCCGCACCGGCTGATGCCGCCATGGTGCTCAGCGTATCGGCGCTGCCGGTTGCGCGGGCCGTCGCCGTCGCCTGCTGACCCGCCGCCGTGCTGGCGGAGGCATCGGCATTGGCCGCGCCATTGGTCGTCTTATCGAAAGCCCCCAGGCCCCCGGCCGCCGTCGCCAGCACCGTCGCGGTGCCCGCGCCGCCGAGACCGGTCGAGGTCCCCGACGCGACCGCACTGGCGGCCCCACCAGGGGATCGGTCGGTGACAAAGGCCGTGTTGGCGACGGTGCCATAGGCGCCCTTACCGCCCGTCGCGGCCGCGGTCACAATGACCTGCGCCGCGCCGGTTACCACCGCCGAGGCCGTTCCAGCACCGCCGGTGCCACCGGTGCCAACCGGCGATGTCGCCCCGCCCGCACCGCCAACCGCGCTGCTGACAACGGTGACACTCAACGCCTGCACCGCGTTGGCGGTGTCGTCGAAGGCCAGAGTCGAGGTCGCCGCGCCGGCATTCCCGCCAACCGGCACCACGGAGCCGAACCCATTGCCGCCACCGGCACCGCCGGTCGCGGTTTGCGACAGAACCAATGTCCCGCCTGTCGTCGCGCCGCTGACCGCGTTGATCAGCGTGGCGTCGCCGCCCTTGCCGCCGGCGGAGACCACCCCGAGGCCACCGGCCCCGCCCGTCACCAGGGCCGAGGCGCTGGCCGACTGGCCGCGCGCCACCACCGCACCGGTTGAGACCGTCGCGGACCCGCCGCTACCGGCCACACCGGTGAAGCTACGGCCGCCGGCGCCACCGGTTGCCCGGGCGATCACCGTCGCCGTGCCAGTGGCCGAGGTCGCGGATGCGAAGTCGATCCCCGCTGAGCCGCCGGCGCCACCATCGCCGATACCGGCCGGGAGGCCCGAAATGTTAGCGGAACCACCGGTGCCGCCGAACGCAGACGTTTGCGCCGTGACCGATTGCGCGCCTGTCAGAGCGATCGAGGCCGAGGCGCCGCCACCCGCCGCGCCCGAGGAAACCCCACCGCCGCCGCCACCCGCGCCAGCCATTGCAACCGCATTGCCAGACACGGAGCTGGCCAGGGTATCGCTGACCGTGAGCGACGAACCAGCCCCACCACCGGCACCGGCCACGCCGCCGCCGCTATAGCCACCCGAACCGCCCGTCGCGAATTGCGCAAGGGTCAGGCCGCCGCCGGCGGCCGAACCGCTGACCGCGTTGGTCAGAACACTCGACGCGCCCGCACCACCGCTCGCACCGTTGAAACCCGATCCGCCGATACCACCGGTCTGGACGCCGGTGACACTGACCGTATGACCACTGGCCGCAGCCCCCATGAGCACCGCGGAGCCACCGGCACCACCGGTCCCCGCGATGGCGGCGTAACCGCCGGCTCCGCCCGCCGCCTGGGCGACGAGGCTGACGGCCTGCGTGGCCGAACTGGACGTGACAGATGCGCCGGTCATCGTCGCGCCACCACCGGCGCCGCCGCTGCCAATTCCCAGTGACAGCACGCCGCCGCCAACGCCGCCGGTTGCCGCCACGGTGGCGGTGATCCCGCCCGTGCCGCTCAGGTTCAGTGACGCCGTGCCGGCACCACCGGCCGCGCCGCCCTTGGTTCCCGCGCCGCCATTGCCGCCAACCGCGGTGTTGGTGTCGCGGATCGTGGCCGCCAGCGTGTCGGCCACCGTCGATGTCACGCTGGCGTCCGCGCCCGCGGCGGCCATGCCACCGAAGCTCGAACCGCCGCGGCCGCCCAGGGCGGTTTGCCCCAGGGTCAACACACCCCCGTTGGCGATACCGCTGACCGCGTTATTCAGCACGCTCGCCGCGCCCGCGCCGCCGTCGGCATTGCCGAGGCCGGTCCCGCCGCTGCCGCCGCTCTGAACGACACTCGCGAGAGCCGAGAACCCGGTCGCCGTGGCGGAAATCCCGCTGACAGCGCCGCCCGCGCCGCCCACATGCCCGGCGCCGGTGCCGAAGCCGCCACTGCCACCGGCCTGGGAGACGGCTGCGGAGGAGGGCGTGCTTGCCGCCAGCACGATCGGGGCGGCCGTCGCCGCGGAGACCGCGACCGCGTTCGAGCCGTTGACCGCACCACCCGCGCCGCCGTTGCCGTTCAACGAGCTGCCGCCCAGGCCGCCGGATGCCACGACCGTCGCATTGGCAATCCCCGTCGTGCCGGAAGCCGTCGCGGTTGCCAGCGTCGTATGCGCCGCGCCACCAACGCCACCGTTGCCGATAACCGCGGAGCCACCGCTGCCGCCCTGGGCCGAGGCCGAAGCCGCCACGGCCCCGTACGTGCCCGCCCCGGTTGCCGCGGCGCGCGACAGGATAGCCGCGCCACCGGCACCGCCATTCCCGGTACCGGACGCCGACCCACCGGCACCACCGGCCGCAGACGAAGTCGCGGTCACGATTTGCGCACCGGCCATGGTGACGGTCGCGCTGCCTGCCGCTCCGGCGCGGCCATCAATCGCCCCGCCCGAACCACCGCCACTGCCACCAAAAGCCTGGGACGTGCCGCTGACATTGGCCGCCTGCACGGGGTTGGCTGTCGTATCGTCGAAGCTCAGGTCAGACTGGCCCAGGCCGGACACGCCACCGGTGGCATTGCGGCTGCTGCCGCCAGCGCCACCTTGCGCGAATTGCGCCAGGCCGAGTGAGGTCCCAAAGCTCTGACCGGTGACCGCATTGGTCAGGATGCTGTCGATGCCGGCGCCGCCATCGGCGCTGCCCAAACCCGCACCGCCGCTGCCGCCGGTCTGGCTCGCGGACGCAAAGACCGCCTGTCCCTGCGCGGAGACTGTTCCCGGCGCGATGGTGGCAACCCCGCCCGCACCGCCGGTGCCGGAAAGCAGCGCCATGCCGCCAGACCCGCCCATGGCCGTGCCGCGCGCGGACACGAAGCTCGCGCCCAGGCCAGTGGCCGTTGTCGGGACGATCGTCGCCGTGCCACCCGCACCGCCGCTTGTCCCGCCGGCACCGCCAGTGCCACCGATGGCGGTCGCGTTCGTGCCAAGGCCTTGCCCGCCGATAAGGGTGCTGGACGCGACCGCTGTCCCACCGGCGACGCCATTGCCGGACGCACCACCGCCGGTGCCGCCAACGGCGACGCTATTGGTCTGTACATAAGAGCCCGATGCGGCGGTGGTGAACGCCAGAGCGGCGTTCGCGTTGCCGGCCGCGCCGGCGATGCCGCCATTGCTGTACCCGCCCGCGCCACCGCTCGCCGTCTGCGATAACACGAGGGATCCGCTGGTCGCGACCCCCGTCACCGCATTGATCAGGGTGCTATTGGCGCCGGCACCGCCATTGGCGCCAGCATCGCCGCGCCCGCCGGTGCCGCCGGCCTGATTGACCGAGACCCGCCCATATCCATCGCTGGCAAAGCCGGTGGTGCCGCTGGCGACACCGCCCATACCACCGGCACGACCCACGCCATTGCCGGCCCCGCCGGTGCCGCCGCTGGTGAAGATCGAGGCATAAGCCCCATGCGTCAGACCGGTCAGCGCGACCGTGGAGACGCTGGAGCCCAGGACCGCACCGCCCATGCCGCCATTGGCGTTACTGACACCCTGCCCGCCGGCACCGCCCGTCGCGGATGCTGTACCGCGCATGACCTCATCGCCGTCGGTCGTTGTCGCGGCATTCGCCTGCGCGCTGCCGCCCGTACCACCGATACCCGAACCGTTGGCCGCGCCGCCAACACCGCCGATGGCCCGCGCGCCATAGCTGGTCGAAACCACATGCACGCCGTGCAGGTCCAGCGCCGCCAGGGCCGCGCCGCCGGACGCGCCATTGCTGGTGCCGCTGCCCGCACCGCCCGCGCCGCCGAAGGCGCTGCTGGTGCCCGACAGGTTCCGCACCACGATCGGGCTCAGGGTATCGTTGAAAGTGAGGCTGGAAACCGCCGCACCGCCAGCGGCGGCGAGACCGCCATCGCTGGCGCCACCGGCACCACCGGTCGCCGACTGATTAAGGAATGCCGACGTGAAGTTGCCTTTGGCGGTGCCAGCGACACTGACGACATTCGTCAGGTTGGCGGAGGCAGCCGCGCCACCGTCCGCACCCGCCAGCCCGGCGCCACCGCTGCCGCCCGTCACGAAGGCGGAAGCCGCGGACGCGAAACCACTGGCAGTGACAGTGCCGATTGTCGCGATGCCGCCCGCGCCGCCGGCGGTCCCGGCGCCGAACCCGCTACCGCCGTTGCCGCCAATCGCAGTCGCGGTCGCGATGCCGCTGCCCGTGACATTGCCCGCGATCGCGGAGGCAGCGGCGGCGCCGCCTGCCCCGCCATTGGCCCCAGCCCCGCTCGCCGCTGTGCCCGCATTGCCCGGCCGTCCGGCCGCCCCGCCTGCCCCGCCGATCGCGGTGGCCGAGGCGCTGGCGCCTGAGGTGCTCACGGTGGTGTTGGTCGCGGCGACCGCCGCACCGCCGTCGCCACCCGCGCCCGCCGCGCCGCCGGGACCAGCCGCGTTGTCCGCGCCATTACCGCCCGCGCCGCCCGCACCGCCAATCGCTTCCTCGGACCCGACCGCATTCACCGTGCTGTTATTGGCGAGCGGGGTTGCCGCCCCGCCAGCCGCGCCGGCGGTCGCCGGGGTCGCGGGATCGAAGCTATCAATGCCTGCCAGGCCCAGAGTGCCGGTGTTGCTGATATCGGTCATCGCGTGCGTTTCCTTTTGATCTCGATCGGTCACAGAAAAGCGAGGGCTAAGGCCGCGCCTGTTCGGATCGAGAGACGGCGCTGCGGCGGGGCTTATTCCAGGAAGTATTTTTTCGGCGCGACGGAATAAACGATAGACAGACTGATGTATGACCCAATCAAATGGCCTCATATGATCGAAATGACCTAATTCGGATGACGCGTCTCTAATTTTATACATTGCTGGATCGAGAGGCTGAAATCACGGCATATCAGCCATTCAGGCAGCACTCATGCGTCTCTTTTTATATCCGGACCGGCGTCATCACAAAAATGTTTACGGCCCGAAAAACCGCAGTCCAACCGCGCCCCGCCAGGGCGGAGCCAGCCGCCAGCGCGCGGACACCACACTTGCAAGGCGCCCTTCATTCATGCGAAGGCCTCGGTCAGGGATTCTCCGCGAGGGACAGATCGATGGATAACGGCATTCATTTCATTTCGGGCCTGCCGCGATCTGGCAGCACCCTGCTCGCCGGCATCCTACGCCAGAACCCCCGCTTCCACGCCGGCATGACCAGTCCGGTCGGCAGTATGTACATGGCCCTCGAAACCGCCATGAGCCGGCGGAATGAAACCGCGGTCTTTATCTCCGACCAGCAACGGCGTGCGGTGCTGCGCGGATTGTTTTCTAATTATTACGAAACCATCCACGAGCAGAAAATGGTCTTCGATACCAACCGCTCATGGTGCACCAAACTGCCGGCACTCACCCAGCTGTTTCCCCGCGCCCGGGTCATCTGCTGCGTACGGCATATCAGCTGGATCATGGATTCAGTCGAACGCCTCGTCCGCCGCAACGCGTTCGAGCTGTCGGGGATGTTCGGATTCGAACCAGGCGGCACCGTCTATACCAGGGTCAACCGCCTCTCCAGCAGCGACGGGCTGGCCGGCTACGCGCTGGATGGTCTGCGGGAGGCGTTCTTCGGCGAAGAGGCCGGGAAACTCATTCTGGTGGAATACGAGGCGCTGACCCGCGCCCCGGCCGATACGCTCCGCTATCTTTATACCATGCTGGAAGAGCCGCATTTCGAACATGACTTCGAACATGTCGATTATCAGGCCGACGACTTCGATCTGGCCTTGGGCACGCGCGGCCTGCATACCGTGCGCCAGAAGGTCGAATGGCGCGAACGGCAAACCGTGCTGCCGCCGGCTTTGTTTGAGCGTTTTTCCAACGACATGTTCTGGCGGGATCCGGCGGCAAACATCCGCGGCGTGCCGATTATCCAGTTTGCCGGTTGATCGCCGCACGAGAGGCAAATCCCGGAAGCCGCTCAGGATTAACCCAGGACAGCCCTGACCCCTATCGGTTCAGGGGGCGCACATGGCGGACATCCGCGGCGGGGTGGTGGAGCTGAGGTCCGTCGAACCGACCTTCGCAACCCTTCTCTCCCCTTCATAAGAACCCCTGATTTCCGCCATTTATGCCGCACTCAACGCAAGCGCCTTTCGCACGTTTTCGCTTCCATTCGCCCCCGTCCCCTATTAAATGAGGGGACAGAGTAGGGGACGGATTCGCCGCCCCCCGATGGTTGGAAGCCCAAACCATGCCCAGAAAGGCAGCCGGACTGACGGCATTGAAGGCCCGGACCATCGGCCCCGGCCGCTATGGCGACGGCGGCGGGCTGTATCTGCTGGTACGTTCCCCCGAGTCACGGTATTGGCTGTTCCGCTACCGCCGGGAGGGCAAGATGCGCGAAATGGGCCTCGGCCCCGCCGCTGGCCCGTCCGCCGTGTCCCTGGCCACAGCCCGCTCGAAGGCCCGCACGCTTCACGATACCATTCGCGAAGGCCGCGACCCGCTGGCCGACCGTGACGCGGAAGCGGTCGCGGCGAAGGTAGCCGCTCAGCAAGCCCTGGCCCGCGCCAAGACCTTCCGGGAGGTAACGGCGCTGTATCTCGATGCTCATGAGGTAGGCTGGCGGAACGAAAAGCACCGATGGCAATGGCGCCAAACCCTTGAGGCGCACGCCTTCCCGCACATGGGCGACCTGCCCGTCGCCGATGTCACAACCGCGCACGTCATGGCCGCTCTTGAGCCGATCTGGCGCAGCAAGCGGGAGACGGCGGGGCGCCTTCGCGGGCGCATCGAGTCTGTCTTGGACTATGCCAGCGCGCGGGAGTGGCGTGCCGGAGAGAACCCCGCCCGATGGCGTGGGCATATCGCCAACATGCTGCCGGCACTCGGCAAGGCGCAGCGTGTGCAGCATCTGGCCGCACTGCCATGGGCGGAAATCGGGGCCTTCATGGCCGAGTTGCGGGCACAATCCGGGATGGCCGCGCGTGCCCTGGAATTTACCATCCTAACCGCCGGCCGCTCGGGGGAAATCTTGGGTGCCCGATGGTCCGAAATCGACATGGCGGCAGCGGTCTGGACTGTGCCCGCCGCGCGCATGAAGGCCGGGCGCGAACATCGGGTACCGCTGTGCGATCCGGCGCTGGCCACACTGCGCGCGCTGTCGCCGCTGCGCGATGCGGAGAGGGGCGATTGGGTGTTCCCTGGCCCCAAGGCGGGCAAGCCGCTGTCGAATATGGCGATGCTCATGCTGTTGCGCCGCATGGGACGCGGCGACCTGACGGCGCATGGGTTCCGATCAACTTTTCGCGATTGGGTTGCCGAGCGCACCGCGTATCCGCGCGAGGTAGCCGAGGCCGCGCTGGCGCACACTCTGGGCGACTCGGTCGAAGCGGCATACCGGCGCGGCGACTTGATGGAAAAGCGCGCCCGGCTGATGGAAGATTGGGCGGGGTTCTGTGGCCGGGCCAAACCGGTGGGGGACGTGATCCCGAGGCGGGCAGCGTGACACAACGGCCGGAATAGCAACGATTCCGGATTGGAGGCTGCAAGCACTGCCCCTCTAGGAACATGGAGCGAACCGTGAACGAAGCCAACGACGAACGTAGCGCCGCTCGGCCAACCAGGTTGAGGATGACTTCCTGGGAAGTGTTGACATGGATCGCGTTCGGCCGGGCGATCCCTGAGGAGCGGCTGGACGCGGAGGTTGCTGCCGATCAGCAATCAGCCGCGAAAATCGACGACGCGAAGGAACAATTGCGAGATCGGGCGGAGCGGGAATTGCTCACTATTAAAGGCTGGCCGTGGGCGAAAGATGGTCGAGGCCGCATAGGATGCCCGCGCCAACCCGTGCCGTCGAATCTATTCACGAACCCCGCGATCACGCTGACTAACTGGAACCCCACCCGAGCGCCCGGCACGCCGGCTGTCAAGGGATGGGTGGATGAAGACGATGTTAACCCGATCAAAGATCATTGGGACAGGAAGAGCGGGTTTAGATTCGAAGATATGCTGTTCGAGACCGAACAGATTTTCAAGCTATGGCCCAAGCCGCCCACACCTGTACAACCGAGGAGGGCCCTCGATCAGTCGGCTCCTACTACGAAAACGGCTTCGCTACCGAAAAAGCGAAGGGGACCACCAGACGTTAAGCGACAAGCAGCGGTACAACGAATGATTGACGATATCACGGCGGGGCGGGAGACGCTGGAAACGTTGGTCATTATGAAACAGGTGGCGCTGGCGAGTTCTTACGGCTTGCAAAGCCGTGACACGGCAATGAAGGCACTTGCCGAAGTGTCGAAGTTGGTCGGAGTTTCGATTACCGACAAATAGCGACCAACGACAAATTCCGGCACCGATAACGGTTCGCCATGCCTTGCCCGTGTTCAAACCTATACGGGCGAAAAGCGATGAACTCTGAACCCCTCCTCTACCCGATCAACGACGCGAAGCGAATGATCGGCTCGGGCACTACGCGACTCTACGAATTGATCGCCAGCGGCAAGTTGGATGCTCGGAAAGCCGGCGGTCGAACGCTAATCACTGCCGCAAGCCTGCGGGAATATGCTGAGAACCTGCCAAAAGCGGATATCCGCACCGGCCAGCGGGCGGTCCCTTGAAATGCCAAACCCCCGGATACCGGGGTTCGGCATCTCGGGGGCGCGGAAGCAATCGCAGGGCAGCGACACCACGCAATTTACCGGACTCGGACCCGGACCCGATACGCAACGCAGATATAGGCTTCGGCTGCGCCCAAACCACGAAGCCGACGAACGTCCCCGTCGCGGTCGCCGTTCCTGGGCCGAGTACCGGTTACACCGCGCGGCCGAGATGCGGGAGCGCGTGCGATGAACTGCGCCACAGGGAAGCCCTTGACCGTCACAGCGTTCCGCAACTATGTAAAACAGCGTGCAAAACTTTCCAGATTCCGGGGGTAAACAGCGCCCAAAAGTTTCCACCCTGGCCATGCGATGATCCGGCGTTTCCGCTGGAGAATCTGGGGTGTTGCTCATGGACGTAATCGCCGAAATTCGCCGCCGTCATTTGGTCAGCCGGGAGAGCATCAGCTCGATCGCACGGGACCTGAAACTATCGCGTCCGACAGTGCGCAAGCACTGCCGGACGCTGACCACCGCGCCGGTTTACCGGCGATACAAACAGCCGACGCCGAGACTGGGCGCCTTTCAGGAGACGCTGGAAATCTGGCTCCGGACCGAGCGCCTGCTTCCGAAAGCCCAACGCCGCACCGCCCGCC
>CAIUPC010000396.1 GCA_903900905.1 uncultured Acetobacteraceae bacterium | reverse complement strand
CTCTTTCTTTCAGCCAGCCAACGCGCAGATCGGAATTTCGCGGACACCAGGGCCGCGTGGGGCAGGTGCGCCCAACCGCACGCGCGAAGAGGGGCCAGGTTGGGCGGAACCGCGGGATAGGGAGGGGGTTGAATAAGATGGGTTAGCCCCAATCGCCATCGACGCGATTTAACGCTGGCACGCCATGACGGTCAATCAAAGTGCTGGTTTTGCAAACGTCCCTGATTTGGTGTCATCGCAATCCGAGGCACTTGCCATGAGGGCGGGATTACCATGGGACCGGTCCTCTCCCCGCATGAATTGACCACCCCCCTCAAACAATCGCCGCCCGCACCCGCGCCGAAACCCACTCCGACACCAGCACCGCCCCAATTCCGATCAGGATGCCAACATAAGGCGGGAGTGGACAGCCATGGCGTTACTGATCGCCCTTGTTTTTGTATCTCATTTGAGATACAAAAATGGCACTCTCACAGCAGGCACAAACCCATGGCAGAGACGGCGATGATCCACGTCCGCGTGGAAGAGGATTTGAAGGCCCGGGCGACCATGGCCCTGGCCAAGATGGGAATGACGGTCTCCGAGGCCGTCCGCGTCCTGTTGGTCAGGGTGGCGAATGACCAGGCATTCCCGTTCCCAATCAAAGTGCCTAATGCGGCGACCAGCGCGGCTATCGCGAGCGATGACCTTGTTGGACCCTTTGCCACTGGCCAAGACCTGATCCGTGACCTTGACGCCCAAGCCGCCCGGTAAGCGGGCGTCGCCGCCTCGGCAGTCGTACTACGAGAAGGGTTTCACCAAAGATTGGCAGCGGCTGACCCACTCTGGCCGATACAACATGAACACCCTGAAGGAGGTGATGCTCCTTCTGATTGCCAACACAGGACCTCTGCCGCTTGAATGGCGTGATCATGAGCTTGTTGGCGACTGGTCTGGTCATCGTGAATGCCACGTCGGCGGCGATTTCCTGCTGATCTATCGGTGTGACGGCGACAAAATCGTTTTTGTCCGGGCCGGAACCCATTCGGAGCTGTTTGAATGATCAGACAGCGAATGTGATTGCCCGGCCACCCCCCTCAAACAATCGCCGCCCGCACCCGCGCCGAAACCCACTCCGACACCAGCACCGCCCCAAAAATCGCGATCAAAATTAACGTCACCCGCGGCCAGGCCAGCTGACTGACCGAGGCGTTCAGCTGCAGGCCAATCCCGCCCGCGCCGACAATGCCCAGCACCGCCGACTCCCGTATATTGATATCCCACCGATACACCGACACCCCCGCGAATGTCGGTAAAACCTGCGGCACCACCCCATAGGCCAGGATCTGCGCCCGGCTGGCGCCCGTGGCGGCGATGGCCTCGGTCTGGGCGGGGTCGATCTCCTCGATCGCCTCGTACAGCAGCTTCCCGAAGAACCCGATCGAATGCAGCGCCACCGCCAGGATGCCGGCCAGCACGCCCGGCCCTACGATGGTCACCAGCAACAACGCCCAGATCAGCGTGTTGATCGACCGCGACACCGCGATCACCGACAGCGCGAAGGGGCGCAAGGTCAACGCATGCGGACTGGTATTCCGCGCCGCCAGGAAGGCGATCGGGGTTGCCAGCAGGATCGCCAGCAAGGTCCCCAGCGTCGCGATATTCACCGTGTCCCAGAGCGGTTTGAGGATCATCGGCGCATAGTCCCAGCGCGGCGGCACCATGCGGCTCAGCATGTCGCCGGCCTGCGCCGGGGCATCCCAGACGAAGTCCCACAACGTGATATCGCTGATGAAGCGCCAGCCTTGCGCGACCACCAGGGCGCCGAACAGCCAGCCGCCCCAGATCGCCCATTGCATCTTGGTGGTGCGCCGGCGCCAGACGGGCGGGGTCATCGCAGCCGCTCCCGGATCAGGCCGCTGGTATATTCGGCGGTGAGCACGATCAGAATGATCGACAGCAGAATGGCCGCGGCGGTGCTGTATTCATAGCGGCCGAGCGCGGTGTTCAGCGTCGCACCGATACCGCCGGCGCCGACAATGCCGAGTACGGCGGACTCCCGGAAATTGATGTCCAACCGGTACAAAGACAGCCCCACCAGCCGCGGCATCACCTGCGGCTGGATGGCATAATTCACCCATTGCAACCACGAGGCGCCGGTCGATCGTATGGCGTTGAGGGGGCCGACCTCCACCGCCTCGATCCGTTCGGCCAGGAGCTTGGCGATGAAGCCCAGGCTGGCGAAGGTCAGCGTCAGCATCCCCGCGAGCGGCCCAAAACCGAACATCTTCACGAAGAAGATCGCCACGATCAGCTCCTGCAATGTCCGGGAACTCGCGATGACCGCCCGGCAAAACAGATAAATTGGCCGGGGCGCGAGGTTGCGGGCCGCCCCGAGGCCGAGCGGGATGGCCAGCAAGATGCCCAACGCGGTCGAAGTCACCGTCATCGCGAGGCTTTCCGTCAGACCCGCAATAATTTCGTCACCATGGGAGAAAAAATCCGGGGTGAAGAACGACGACAGGAACCTCCAGCCGCGCGGCAGCCCCACCGCGAGCCGGGCCCAGTTGATCTCGATCGAACCAATCGCCGCGGCCAGATAGATCGCGGCCAGAACGCCGATACCCCAGCGCAGCCAGGCCGCGCTGATCAGCGGTGGCTTGCGCCAGGCGGCGGGGTATTCAGCCATCCTGATCGTCATCGGGCAGGGTTGACCAATCCTCGGCGCCATAGATCGCGGTCAGGGCGTCCGGTGTCAGCGCGTCGGGCTTGCCGTCGAAAACCAGCTGGCCTTTGCGCAGGCCGATAATGCGGTGGGCGAATTGCCGGGCCAGCGCGACGTCGTGGATGTTGATGATCGCGGCCAGCTTGCGCTCCCCGCATAATTCCAGGATCAGCCGCATGATCTGCCGCGACGTGCGCGGATCCAGGCTCGCGGTCGGCTCGTCCACCAGGAGCAGAGAGGGCGATTGCATCAGCGCCCGGGCAATGCCAACCCGCTGGCGCTGCCCGCCAGAGAGGGCGTCGGCGCGCTTGTTCTCGAACCCGGCCAGGCCAACGCGATCGAGGAAATGGAAGGCCTGCTGAATATCAGCGGGTGGAAAACGGCGCCACCAGCTGGCCCAGAACCCGACATAGCCGAGGCGGCCGGACAGCACATTCTCCATCACCGTCAGCCGTTCGATCAGGGCGAATTCCTGGAAGATCATCCCCATGCGCCGCCGCGCCGTTCGCAGCCCGGCGGCAGACAGGGCGGTGATGTCCTCCCCATCCAGCTCCACCCGCCCGGACGTCGGCTCGACCAGCCGGTTGGTGCAGCGGATCAGCGTGCTTTTGCCCGCGCCGGAGGGGCCGATGAGAGCGACCACTTCCCCATCGGGGACGAGGAGGTCGACGCCGGACAAGGCGGCGTCGCCCCGGTCATAACGTTTGGTCAGCCCGGTCAGGCGCAGCATCGCGCTACTTGCAGGCGTAGGAGACGTTCATCGCCGCGTCGATCTTACGCACGACGTCCCAGTGGGATTTGTAGGTGATGGGGATGAACTTCTCTTGCGGCGGCGTGGAGCCTTTGTATTCCTTTTGCAGCTCGCTGCCCTCCCACGGGAAGCTGAAGAACGCCTCTTTGACCTTGGCCGTCAGTTCCGGTTTGAGGTTGTAGATGGTGCCGAAGCCGGTGGTCGGGAAGGTCTGCGATTTATAGATGGTTCGCAGCTTCGACCGCTCCACCGCGCCGCGCGCCATCATGCGGTACATGACGGAATTCGCGACCGCGCCGGCGTCGTAGTCCTTGTTGGCGACGCCGAGCACGGTGTTGTCGTGCTTGCCGGAGAAGCTGGCTTTATAGTCCTTATCGGCCTCCAACCCGAATTCCGAGCGCAACAGCGCGGCGGGCGCCTTGTAGCCGGAGTTTGAGTTCGGATCGGTGAAAGCGAAATTCTTTCCCTTCAGTTCGGCGACGGTTTTGACCGCGCTGTCGCCGGGGACGATGATTTCCATCTCGTAGCCATACGCGTCTTCCTTGGACGCCATCATGGCGAAGGGCGCGAACCCGGCGCAGTTCACGGCGATCGGGTTGCTGCCGGTGTTGAAGCCGGCAACGTGCAGGCGGCCGGCCCGCATTGCCTCGATCTGGGCGGCGTTGGATTGCACGGCGAAGAACTGCACACGCTTGCCGGTGACGGTTTCCATGTGATGCAGGAAGCCGTCCCAGACCTTGCGGTAGACCTCGGGATCTTCGACCGGCGTATAGGCGAAGACCAGGACCGAGGGGTCCAGTTGCAGCTTCGGATCGGTGGGGGTGTCGGCCACCATGTCGCCGTCGCGATCGCAGAACCGGGCATCGAGCGCGCCGTGCGGGCAGTCCTCGGCCCGGGCGGCGAGGCCCAGCGTGCAAAGGATCGCGGCGGTGAGAAAGGTGCGGACGATCTTCATGAGGGCCTCCTGACAGTGCGCTGGATTATAGCGCGGCGAAGGGGCGTCTGCCCACCGCCTGCCGTTCAGGTGAAGGCGATGTCCTCATAGAGTTCATGTAGAGGGAGTTCGATACCGATCTCTGGCATGTCCAGAATCACGTCCCCGGACAGGATGTGCCCAACCCAGTCGTCGCCGGCACGGGTGAACACGGTCGCCGCCTGATGGTCCTGTTCCAGCATCACATAGCGCTGGATGGACGGCGTATCGCGGTATTCCTCGTTCTTGACGACGCGATCGATCATCGCGGTCGAGGGGCTGAGGATCTCGAACACGACCACGGGCTCGGTCACGACCGTGGCGGTTGCGTCGACGGGCGAGCAAACCACGAAGGCATCCGGGTAGCGGATGCTTTCGGCGGCCAGGATTTTCAGCTCGCTGCCGTGGGCCGCGCACGGCTTGCCCCGTAATTGGTTGTAGAGCTGCCCGAGCAGATTGCGCTGGAT
>CAIUPC010000395.1 GCA_903900905.1 uncultured Acetobacteraceae bacterium | reverse complement strand
GTCCATGCGCCTGGCCGATGAAGGGCGGGAACTGAGCGGCATGGAGGCTGAACGGCCGAACCCCAGCGAGATGTTCCTGAAACTCGCCCATCGCCAGGTCCTTGCCCGCACCGGCCCGTCCGAAGGGCCATACGGCCAGCAAGCCAGCTGGGGTTCGCTGGAGTGCGATGTCTTCCCGGTCGCCGCGGATGTCATCCCGGCTGCTGAAACACTGGGCCGGGCCATGCACCGGATCGCCGAACCGGCAAAAACCCTCAGCGAACGACTGCTCGCACGCCTGGACGATGAGGCCGAGGAACTGGAACCCGCGATGCGCACCCGCATCGAGGCCGTTTGCCGGTCCTTGAACCGCCGCGCGATCAATCCCCTGGCTGCATGGCAGGGGATGCTTCGTAGTCTCTTAGAAACACCGCCAGAGCCAGGCCAGCGGCCAGACCATGTCCTGTTCCTGCGCGTTGACCGGCGGGAGGGGCAACGCGACGCCGACGTGGGATTACACCGCTATTGGCTCGACCCAACCGTGCCATTCGCCGTCACCCTGGCAGCGCCCGCCCAGGGGATGGTCGTAACCTCCGCGACCCTGCGTGATTCAGGCGACTCCGACCCAGAGAACGCCTGGTCCGCGGCCGAAGCACGGGTCGGCGCCCGCCATCTGCCATCCCCCGCTATTCGGACGGCCGTCTCATCGCCGTTCGATTATGCAGCGCAAACCCGCGCTTTCGTCATCAGCGATGTCATGCCGGGGAACCTGGATCAGCTGGCCGCGGCCTATCGGTCGCTGTTCCTCGCCGCGGGCGGCGGCGCGCTCGGACTGTTTACCGCCATCCGCCGCCTGCGCGCCGTGCACGAGCGCATCGCACCGGCGCTGGAGGCAGCGGGCATTCCGCTCTACGCCCAGCACGTCGATGCCATGGGCAACGCGACCCTGGTCGACATCTTCCGAACGGAAGAAGAAAGCTGCCTCCTGGGCACCGACGCGATGCGCGATGGCGTGGATGTTCCCGGGCAATCATTACAATTGGTCGTTTTCGAGAAAGTTCCGTGGCCAAGGCCTGACATTTTGCATCGTGAACGCCGCATTCACTTGTCTAATGGCGACCCAAGGGGATACGACGACCGGATCGCGCGCCTCCGCCTGCGTCAGGCCTTTGGGCGGCTCATCCGACGTTCCTCCGACAAAGGTGTCTTCGTGCTGCTGGATCGCCAAACGCCAAGCCGTATTCTGTCCGCCTTCCCCGCCGGGGTAACGGTGGAACGTGTCGGCCTCGCGGAAGCGGTCGCACGTATCAGGGACTTCCTGGCTCCCTCAGCTCTCGCGTAAGGATGCGCATCGTCTCCCTCTCTGCCGGGATCGCCGGAATCCCTTCGCTCGCCGTGATCGGCTTTGCGCTGGGTGGCTGGGTATCGGCATGGCCTGCGATTATAATAATTGGCATCGTTTGGATCTTGGCCGGCCTCGCCGTCTCGGTTTTTCTGCGCGATCTTGCCATTCTGTCCGAGATGGTGCGCCGGCTGGCGGCGGATGAGGCACAACCGGCTATCGCCGCCGATGCCGGCCCGATCATCATGGAAGCACTGAGCCGCGAGATCGACCACCTCGCCCGGGTCGTCGCGCCCCGCGCCGCGCTGGTCGAGCAATTGCGCCGCGCCGACACCTTGATCCTCGAGCGATTGCCGGACCCTTTGATCGTGCTGGCAGGCGATCGCTCCGTCCGTCGCGCCAACGCAGC
>CAIUPC010000394.1 GCA_903900905.1 uncultured Acetobacteraceae bacterium | reverse complement strand
GGCCGGGTTTTGCCCGGTCAGCCACAGTTGTTTCCGGTAGGAAACACGGTGCGTTTGCATTGATGGGTCCGGGGCAATGAATGGAACCGCAAATGAACGCAAATGAACGCAAATGAACGCAAATTCCGGGGCGACGCTTATAGGCCCTTGGGCATCGTCGCCGCGCAGGAATGATGCGCTACGGCGGACAGTTCACGCCGTCACTATTTGCGTTCATTTGCGTTCATTTGCGGTTCTTTTTCCAGGCTATCCCCCAGGCATGCTTTGGCCGGTGGGCAGCCGGGATACGATTCCATCCATCAAGCGCCGACCTGGGAGAGCGGGAAAACAGGGTGCGTTCAGGTTCATGGGTTCGGGGCAATGAATGGAACCGCAAATGAACGCAAATGAACGCAAATTTCTTGGTATCGATTACAATCCGTTGACGATCCGTTTGAACTCCATTTTGGGGTTGCCGAAATTGAGCAGCAGACACAGGGTCAGGCCGGTGGCTTTCAGGTAGTTGAGACATTGCGCGGCATGAACCGCATCAAGCGACCTTACTGCTTTCAGCTCGACGATCACTGCGCCATCGACCAACAGATCGGCCGCGTAATCGCCAACGACAATCCCGTCATACAGGACCTGGATGGGCTTCTGCCGCACCACGGGCATGCCGTTCTTGCGGAGTTCATGGGCGAGGGCATTCTCATAGACCTTCTCCAGAAAACCCGCGCCCAGGGTGTTGGACACCGTCAACGCACAACCGATGATGCGCTGCGACAGAACATTCATACGATCACTATTTGCGTTCATTTGCGTTCATTTGCGGTTCCTTTTCTGCTGTGCCACGATATCAGTGACCTTGCAGCAGGATGACAGAATACGCGGCCGAATAGGAAGCCCAAACCGCGCAGGGAAGAAGCGGGCGCCACATCACACCCGTCTCAATTTCAATCACCAGAAGCCGTGACCGTGGCCGGTTGCGTGTCTGGGCGGCAGGACCGTAAAGTAAGCCGCGACAAAACGCCGGCCCAGGGGAACCCAGACGCGTGACCACATTTTTGCAGCCGGTTGGGTTCTGGAGCTACACGACCTCCGACGATAGCGCCGCGCGCGGGCGTTTGAGCCAGTTGCGCCGTCTGCTGGCAGACGAATTGCAGCAGAAGGTCGGGCGCGATCCCAAGGTTCGTATCTGGCAGGATGCGCATGCCATTCCCCACGGCACCGAATGGCGCAATGAGATTCATAAGGGGATCGACGAGGCCTCCTTCTTCATCCCGATCGTGACGCCGGCCTTCTTGCAAAGCAAGGAGTGCTGCTACGAGGTGTCCCGTTTCCGTGAGCGGGAACAGGAACGCGGCCGCGCGATCTGATCTTTCCGTTGCATTACAACGACACCGATGAGGTCGAGCCCAACCAGGTCACGGACTGTTATGATCCCGCGGTTCTGACGCTGTTGCGCGAGCGGCAAATGTTCGATTTTCGGCCCTTGCGCCTGCGCGATCCGCTGACGGAGGACGTCGCGATGGCGCTGGACACGTTCTCCACGTCGATCCGGCGTGCTTTGAGGCGAGGCGTCAGCGCGGCGGCACCGCCTCCGAAAATCACTGCGAAAGCCCCGGTCGTCAGGACACCACCCCCAGGCCCCCAACCCGGCGATATCGTTCGCGATGGGCCGGATTATCCGGAAATGGTGCTGATCCCCGCTGGCACCTATCTGCGCGGCGTGCCCGAGGCCGAAGACGAACGTGAGAATCACCCGAAAGTGGACCGATGGGCCCAACCTCAGCGCACCGTCACAATCCCCTCGCCCTTCTGGCTTGGCCGCTTTTCTGTCACTCGCGGAGAGTTCGCGGCCTTCGTCAACAACACCGGCTATAAAACCCGCGACAAAGCCTGGACCTTCGAAGCGGATGCCAAAGGCACCTTGACCTGGGAAGAACGATCCGGCCGGGGTTGGCGCAACCCCGGCTTGCCGCAAACTGACCGTGACCCGGTGGTCTGCGTCAGCCATGATGACGCGATGGCCTATATTGAATGGCTCAACGACCGGACCAAAGGTGGCTATCGCCTGTCCAGTGAGGCGGAATGGGAATATGCTGCCCGGGCCAGAACGATGACCGCGCGCTACTGGGGGGATAGCAGGGAGGGTGCCAACCTCTATGCCAATGGCGCGGATCGCAAACTGATGACGCTGATGAAGGCGACGTTCGATCCCGAACGATTCTTCGATTGCGATGATGGCTACGCGTTCACGGCTCCGGTGGGTTCCTTCAAGGCTAACGCGTTTCACTTGCATGATACGTTGGGACATGTGTGGGAGTGGTGCGCTGACCATTGGCACGACAGCTACAACGGCGCGCCAGGTAATGGTTCCGTATGGGAAACAGGTGGCGATAGCGGCCGGCGTGTGCTCCGCGGCGGGTCCTGGAACGGCATTCCAGGGGACCTCCGCGCCGGCGTGCGCGACCACGTCGTCCGCGGGTTCCGGAACTTCGATGCCAGCTTCCGTCTTGCCAGAACCCTTTCGGCTCCTTCCTCATAGAACCCTCACCTCTTGGGGGGGGCCAAGGGGGTTGGGGGGTTCCAAGGGGGGCTGCGCCCCCCTTGGTCGATAAGGTAGATGATCGCCTATAATACCAGCCCGTGTTGACATTGACTCACCGGCAGCGCCCCAACGCCGTCATGCCGACGGAGGTCGGCATCCACGACTTAGCAGTGTTAGACAGGAGAAAGGCGTGGGTGCCGACCTGCGTCGGCATGACGGGTAACGATGGCCGGTGCGTCATTCATTTTACTGGTTGGTAT
>CAIUPC010000393.1 GCA_903900905.1 uncultured Acetobacteraceae bacterium | reverse complement strand
TCCTGCTTGCCGATCCAGGAGCGGAGGTGGTCGATGTCGAGGGTCATGAGGGTGCTCCGGAGCATGTGGCGTGAGTGCCGATTTCCATGGTTGGGGGCGGGAAGGCAAGATGGGCACGGTCAGAGCAACAGAGTGGGCGCCCCAAGAGCCGCACCTGCCTCTGCGAGCCGGCGACCCAACGTGCATAGTGTCGCCCCGTGGCAGGAGGCAATCGCGAGATGCAAGGTATCCCCGGCCCGTGTCTCCGTCTCGTTGGTCAGAGCGGCAATCAGGACACAGGTATCAACATAATACGTCAATAACGCGCCTCATCCCGAGCATGCCGCATCCAGATGCGGGCGGTAACCGGCTGTTCGGGCATCGAATCCGTAAGGGCGCGCAGAGACAGAAGGTCGATCGGCTGGCGCGCAGCGGTGATGGCCGCGATTTCGGCCACTGCCTTCCCGCGGCGGGTAATCTGGACGGTTTCCCCACGCACCGCTTGATCGACGAGTGCACTCAGATGGGCCTTCGCATCCGCGAGGGTCACGCTTGCGATGATCGCTTCCTGACTATCCCGGTGGTCAGGAATAGCCCAAATTACCCTTGCGCTCCAGCGCTTTCCGCCAAGGCGCTATGCCAGCCCGGTTCGGTAAAGCTTCGCCGGGTTATGCCAGAACGCTTGCGCGGCAAGCGCCGGCCCGAGCGTTTTTTCGACCAATTCGATATCCGACGCCTGAAACGGCCGTCTCGCGCGGGTTGAGGGCATATCCGTGCCGAACACCAGCGCGCTCGCGCTCACCTGCGCAATCGCTTCCAACGCCGCCGGCACATCAAAAGACAGCCGCCCGAACCCCGTCGCCTTCACCTTGCAGCCCGCCGCGACAAGGTCGAGCAGCACTGGCAGCCCGGCCTCGTTCATGCCGAGGTGGTCGATGCACATCTGCGGTAACTTCGACAGTTTCGCGACATGCGGGCGCAAGGCGGCTGCGTCGACATAGAATTCGGCGTGCCATCCGGCGACAGCATGGACGCGGTTCGCCATCGCGACGATGTCGTCAACGCTGTCGATCTGGCCGCGAAAGACGTTGAACCGGATGGCGCGGACGCCGATGGCAGCGAGTTTGACGATCTCCGCATCCGGGTAGTCGTTCGGGATCTGCGTCACCCCGACCCAGCCCGGGCCGAGCCTCGGCAGCACATCCATCAGATAGGTCTGATCGTTGCCCTGGAACGAGCCAGAGACGACCGCGCCGGCCATGACGCCTAACGGTTTTGCCTGCGCCTGATAGGCCTCCAGCGGAAAGGCCGGCGGCGTGTAGCCCTGGTTGGCGATGATCGGGAAGCGGGGATCGATGATGTGGCAGTGGCTGTCGAACAGCCGCCGTGCGGGTTGCGCCCGGGCGGTCACAGCGCCGGATGCCATTACCGCCGCGCCGGCCAGAACCACCCGCCGGCGCATCACGGAATAACCGCCTGCGCCTCGATCTCCACCTTCAGCGCCGGCAGCACCAGCGCCGAGACGCCGACCAGCGTCGAGGCCGGCCGGTGCTCCCCGAAATACCGCTGCCGCGGCGGGTTGATCAGCCCGCGATCGGCGATGTCGGTCAGGTAGACGTTGACCTTCACCACATGCTCCGCCGCCGCGCCCGCCGCTTTCAGGCAGGCGTCGATATTGGCCAGGGCGACCTCCGCCTGTTCGGCGACGCTGTCGGGGATGGAGCCGTCCGGCTTTACCCCCACCGCACCCGACACCCAGACCAGATTGCCGGCCCTGACGACGTGGCAATAATGGCTGACCGGATCGAGTTGGCCCGGCACCATCAAACGTTCGATCATCCCACCAACTCCTTCGCCGTCGTCAAGATCATCTGCCAAAGGTAACCCATGGCGCCGACTCCCGCACCCGGGTTTGAAAACATGTATCATAGTTGTTGGCAAATACCGCCATCATTGCGACATTGGGTTTTAGCTTGAAAATTTCGTCGCAGTATCGGACCGCCCGCTGCGCGCTGGCCGACGAAAAAGTCAAACTAGCTGGAGCCGTGGTCACCGGGGGCGCGTAACCAGACCGGGTAATCGCTTCCGCCTCTTCCTTATTCTTAGCTAACCGCCAACCGGCATTCATGAGGCAAGATTGAAAACCGCTGTCACGTGCTCCGCTATTCTGATCCAACGTCACATAGGTGGGAGGCATATATTGCCCGCCGGTCGTATAACAATTGACCATATACCCGTTTCCACTACAGGTGCTCTGTTGCGGCGTGGTGTAACCGGCGGTCAACATGACCTGCTGGGGCGCAGGCGGAAACTGGGCATAGGACTGCGCTTGGCAGGCTGATTTGGTCACAGCAAACTGCTCCTGGGTGCCACCCGGTTTCGCCCAATATTGGGTACACCCAGCCATCGGGAGCAGTACCGGGATCAGGACGAGAGCACCCCAACGGGCCGTCATCCCATTAGTTCCTTCGCCGCTGCCCGGGCCCGCGCCGCGCCCGCTAGCGCCATCTCCGAGCACAATCCCGTCGAGGCCGTCGGTT
>CAIUPC010000392.1 GCA_903900905.1 uncultured Acetobacteraceae bacterium | reverse complement strand
GGATCGAGGAAGCGAACGGCTGGATCAAGACCGTGGCCGGCATGGCGCGGACCCTGCATCGCGGGCTTGATCGCGTCGGGTGGATGTTTCAAATGCGCGCCGCCGCCTACAACCTTATTCGACTGCCAAAGCTGCTCGCGACACCCTGAGTCCGCCCAAAACGGGCCCAGAGGCCCTGTCGGGGGTCTTTGGAGACTCGCAAAAACCTCGAAAAACCCACTGAACTTCGAATTCCCTAGGTAGAAAGAGGAAAATCACCGAAAGGTTGGGGGTTTTTCAGCAGCCTGTTAGGGGTGGGGCGCAGCGGGTCCAGACCTCCGGTGCGACGTCGCCGAACTGCACCTGGACCGCGGTTTCGCCCAGCAGGTTCATTTCAACCGTTTTGCCGGCCATGGCATCGGGCATGGGCACGACATAGCTGAAATGATGCCGATCATAGGTGCCCTGAAGCTGGCGGCCACCCTGGATGACGATCGTTGGTCCCTCGATCTGTACCCGGCGTGTCCCGTCCGGGGCGCACCAATGGCCGTCGATCCTGTCGGCCAGGGCCGGTGTGGCCAGCAGCATTAAGGCAATCGTCGCTTTACCGAGGTTACGCATGGCATCCTCTCCCAGCCGCTAATGGCAGTAGCTTAGCCTATGACGGCCTCCGCCTCCATCGCCAGATTGCCCTGCGCGTTGCGTGCCCAGAGGGCGACCTGCCCGTTTGCGCCCGGCTGGCCGCGGACGGCGAAGGGGGCGATGTCGAACAGCGGGCTGACGGCGCGGAATTTGAACGACTTCAAGATCGCATCCGTGTTGCGGCGGAGGAGATCCACCAGCAGCGTCGCGATCAGCGGGCCGTGCACGATCAGGCCGGGATAACCCTCGACCTCCGTGACGTATTTGCGGTCGTAGTGGATGCGGTGGCCGTTGAAGGTCAAAGCCGAGTAGCGGAACAGCAGCACATCGTCCGGCACGATGTCGCGGTGCCAGGCGGCCTCCGCCGGGGCGGCTTTGGGGGCCGGGGGCGGCTCGTTCGGGGCCGGGGCGTCGCGGTAGACGATGTCGTGCTCTTCCATCAGGGCCAGACCGTCCTCGCCGTGCACCTCATGGCGCACCAGCACGAAGCAGAGCGATCCCGCCCTGCCCTGCTTCACCGTCACATCCGCCACCGTGGACACCCGGGTGATCTTCTCCTCCAGCCGGATCGGCTTGTGGAAGGTGAAGCGCCCACCGGCCCACATGCGGCGTGGCAGCGGCACCGGCGGCAGGAAGCCGCCGCGCTGCGGATGGCCGTCGGGGCCGATCTGGCTTTGGCGTGCGAGGGGGAGGAAATACAGCCAGTGCCACAGCGGCGGCAGCGGGTCGCCGGCCTGGGGCGCCGGGTCATCGCGGTCGAGCGTGGCCGACAGCGCCGCGTTGGGCACCAGCGTGGCGCGATCGGTCAGGGTTTCCTGCGTGCCGATCCAGGAGCGGAGGTGGTCGATGTCTAGGGTCATGAGGGTGCTCCGGAGCAGGTGGCGTGAGTGCCGATTTCCATGGTTGGGGGCGGGAAGGCAAGAGGCGATGGAACACGGTGGATATCGCGGAGGCTGATGTGCGATATGTGGTGAAAATATACACACCGGGCCACGATGCGCACGAATATCGAGATTGACGACGATCTTCTCGCCGATGCGATGCGGGCGGCCGGGCTATCCACCAAAAAGGCGACGGTTGAGGAAGCCTTGCGTGGCCTCGTCCAACGGCACCGGCGGCGGACCGCCTTCGCCGATTTGGCCGGACTTGGATGGGACGGCGACCTTGATGCGATGCGGGAGGGCCGCGCGGATCATCCGCCCGCATGATCGTTGTCGATAGCTCGGTCTGGATTTCGCATCTCCGCGGGCTGGATACGCCGGCAGTCGCCGCTCTCGCGTTGCTGATCATCCGCGTCACCGGAGCCGGATGATGCCAACAGCCCCCGAGCCATCCGAGACCAGCAGAAGCGCCTCGATCAGAGCAGGTGCGTCCCTACGCCGAGTGTGGCACCCGCTTCCGCCATCCGTCGATCCAGCGTGCAGCGAGGTGTCGAGGTAGACCGTCAATAACGCGCCTCATCCCGTTGCTGCCGCAGCCAGGCCCGGGCTGGCACTGCCTGCGGTGGCATCGACCCGGTCAGGGTTTGCAGCAACCCCAGGTAAATCGGCTCGCACGCGGCGCCAATTGCAGCGATTTCGGCGACCGGTTTGCCGCGGCGGGTGATCTGGATCATCTCGCCGCGCACAGCCTGGTCGACCAACGCGCTGAGATGGGCCTTTGCGTCGGCGAGGGTAACACGGGTCACGGGCACTTCCTGACCATCCAGATGGTCATGTATAGCGAAAATCGACCGCGTGTTCACAGCCTTGGATGACGCATCACGGAATAACCGCCTGCGCCTCGATCTCCACCTTCAGCGCGGGCAGCACCAACGCCGCCACGCCAACCAGCGTGGAGGCCGGCCGATGCTCCCCGAAATACCGCTGCCGCGGCGGGTTGATCAGCCCGCGATCGGCGATGTCGGTCAGGTAGACGTTGACCTTCACCACATGC
>CAIUPC010000391.1 GCA_903900905.1 uncultured Acetobacteraceae bacterium | reverse complement strand
GTCCCAGCCCTGCCCGGCGCGGCGCCGTTCCAGCAGTTCGGCGACGAGCGGCACCACATGCGTCAGCACCTGTTCGCGATAGCGGGCGACATCATCGGGCCCATAATCGACCCGCCGCAGGCGCTTGTAACCAAGCGGCGTATAGGACTCATAGCCAAGCTTGCGCGCCATGCCGTGCCGGGTCCGGACCAGATCGCCGTAGATCGCATCCAATGCCGCGCCGTTGGCCGCGAAGAAGGCCCAGCGCGCCTGCTCGGCCTGATGCCGGACAGCGCGGTCCGGGTCTTCGGCGAACGGTGCCAGCCCGGACAGGTTGACGCTCTGCCCGGCGATATCGAACGACGCGCCCGACAGCAGCGACGTGTACCGCGCGCTCAACCGGGACTCTTCTTCCAGGTCGGCTTTGATCGCGGGATCGAACGTGGCGATGTCGCAATCCCACAGCCGCAACACATGCGCACCCGCCACAGCTTCCCAGGCCGCGCGCCCGGGATCGGCCAGAATGCGGCGCTTGATGGCAACTTCCACCTCGGTCGCTTCCGGCGCCAGGGCATCGGCGTAGTCCCGGTCGGCGATGGCCGCCGCGTCTTTGGTGTCCTGCGCGAACCGCAGATGCACCAGCGCGCTCCAGCTATCATATTGGCGGCGCTGGCGATCCCAGGCGGCCAAAGCAGCGGCGCGATCCCCGTGTTCCAGCAGCGCCTCAATCGCGGCGTGGTCGGCGGCCAGAGACTCCCGGGTCGGGCGAGGGGCGCCGATATCGGCGAAACGAAGGCTCATCGATCCAGCTCCTGTTCGATGCGGATGACGGCCGCCAGCGTGTCGTCCGCGGCGGTGATCGGCGCCGTGAGCCGCACGGTATCCAAAGGCCCGGCGGCCCCGATTTGCCCGCGCAAAACCACGACGAACACGCGCGGCCCAGGTTGCACCGCCGCCAGCTGGGCACCGGTCATGACCTGCATCGTATGAGACAACCCGGGCCAGCTGGAGATGGCGTTCAGCACCCGGCACGCCCCACCCAGCAAATGGCACCCAATCGGCCCCGCCCCGTCAAAAGCCGCCGGAGCGAACCGATCCCTGACCGCCAGCACGCGCCCGGCCGGCAGCGCGAGCTCAAATCCCGTGCCTTCCAGCAGCATGATGGTGCGGTCGGACCCGGCATAGTCGGAGAACGGGGCATCCTGATCCAGCCAGGCAAAGCCAACCAGCCATCCCTCCCCGGCCGCGATATCCGCCTTGCGGCCGGCCTTGTTGGCCCAGAGCGAAACCGGCAGCGCGGCTGCGGCGATGACGTGACTCATGGCCCGCGCGGGGTCGCGACCAGCATCCCCGCCCCCCCGTCGGGCCGCCTGAATTCAAGACTTGTATCGTGGAACGCCGCGACAGATTGACGATGCGCGATCGAGACCAGAGTCACGCCGGGCAAGTGGTCTTTCAAGGCCTGATAAAGCGCCGTTTCACCATCCGGATCCAGACTGGCAGTCGCCTCATCCAGGAAAATCCACCGCGGCTTCGCCAGGAGTGCGCGGGCCAGCGCGACCCGCTGCTTCTCGCCGCCCGACAGACGCAGGCTCCAATTTTCATCCTGGTCAAGCTGATCAGCCAGCGCCGGCAGACCGGCATCGGTCAAGGCCTGGACGATGGTCGCGCGGTCATAGCTACTGGCGGGATTGGGGTAGCACACCACATGACGCAACGACCCCAGCGGGATATAGGGCGCTTGCGGCAGAAAGAACGCATTCTCCGGCACCGCGATGCGCCCCTGTCCAAACGGCCAGATGCCCGCGATCGCCCGGAACAGCGTCGACTTGCCCGACCCCGATCGGCCGGTCACGACGACGGAGTGCCCGGCGGTCAGCGTGAGGTCCGCATCCTCGATCAACGCCTGACCGTTTGGCAACGAAATCGTCACACCAGACATATGCAGATCGGCGTCGGGGGATGTCGTCATGGTGAAGCCGGTGCCGGCCTGGGCCCGCGCCGCGGCGATGGCATTATGGAACGTGGTCAACCGGTCCACGACCGCGCGCCATTCCGCGAGGCTGGGGTAATGGTTGATGAACCAGGACATGGTGTCCTGCACCCGGGCGAACGCGCCGGCGGTCTGCGTCAGGCCGCCCAACGGCAGTTTGCCGAAGAAGTATTTGGGTGCGGCGACGATATAAGGGAATACCGTCGCGACCTGATCATAGCCCGCGGTGAGCATGCTCAGCATTTTCACCCGCTGCATGATGGCCCACCAATTGCCGGTCAACGCGGTGAAGCGATGCAGAAAGCCGGCTTTTTCCTCGTTCTCGCCACGATAGAGGGCAACGGCCTCCATATTCTCCCGGAAGCGGACCAGGGCGTAGCGGAAATCGGCTTCCACCCGCTGCTGGCGGAAGCGCAGGGACGCCAGGGGCTTGCCGACAAGATGCGTGGCCCAGGTGCCGAGTATGGCATAGATCAAGGCGACCCAGACCATGTAGCCGGGGATGGAAACCCCGAACACGGACATGTCCCCCGACAGGCCCCAAAGAATACCGATGAAGCTGACGAAAGTAGCGATATTGGCGATGAAGCTGATCCCCAGCGTCAGCGAGTTTTCCACGAATTCCCGGATGTCGTCGGCGATTCGCTGGTCGGGGTTGTCCGGGCCGGAATCGCGCAGGTCCTGCGTCATCGCCACCCGGTAATAGGCCCGGTCCGCCAGCCACGCGTCCAAAAACCGGCCGGTCATCCATTTGCGCCAGCGGATCTGCAGCCACTGGCTGAGGTACGTGAAGTAAATCGCCACCACGATATAGACCGCCGCGACCTCACAGAAGCCCGGCATGAAGCCGCTATCCGTACGCCGGTAGAGGAACAGCAGATCGGTGAAAGCGTCCCAGTTCTTGTCTTGCAGGGCGTTGAAGAACTCCCGGTTCCAGTAGCTCAGCACCACGCTCATGCCGACCAGACCGAAGCGCAGGCCGAGGATGCCGAGCAACAGGCCGATGGCGGACCAGCGCTCGTCCGATTGCCAAAAATAGGGTTTGGCCAGTTGCCAGGAGCCACGCAGAAACGGTCCCAAACCACGCATGATCGTACTATCTTTCAAAGGCTGTTGAGAGCGCCGCCAACCAGACTTCGATGCGCGCCCGGTTTACGCCGAGATCAGAATGCCCATACACGCTTCTGGAATAGACGACGAGGGTGCTCGGCCCCGTCTCCGGCCCCGCAACCGCGATCGTGACGAGGTCCGGGAAATTCGCCCACTTGCTGCGGACCACGTAATGCGCCTGCCGCAGCTCGTCATAATGCGCCGCCGGGAATGTGCGGTCCTGGTCCCGCGCCACCGCCCGCACCGCCCGATACAGCACGTCCGGTGGAATGGGATAAGGGGCGATGACACGATCCGGCGCGGGCGAATGTCCATCCGGCCCGGCCAGCGCGGTGTTCGGGCTGGCCGGCCGCACGATCGCGGCGACATCCATGGGCGGCGGCACCGGCAGGCCACGCACGCCCTCCGATCCGCAGGCGGGCATCACAACGCTGAGCAGCCAGGGTAATGGATTCATAGTCAGGAGATGGGCCGGAACCCAAGACACGGCAAGCCGGGAATAATCGCCGCTGTGTTAACCTTTCGTTCATGTTGTTGTGCTCATATAGCGCCATGAACGAGACCGCCGACACCAAACCGACCCATTGCGTCCTGGAGCACCGCATGTTCGCGCTGTTCCAGGACCCGGTGTTTCGCCGCGCCGATACCGATGGCACCCCCGTCATGGCGGTACGGCTCGGGGATCGCGACGCCGCCATGCCCCTGCGATCCCTGCAACGGGAATTCGGGATCGGCGATAGCACCCATGACGGCACCGTCCTGGCCGCGATCGCCGAAGCGCTGGATTTCGTGCCCATCCTGCGCCTGGGCGATCCCCTGCCGCCGGAAATCCTCACCGGTGACGCCAGCTGGGAACCGGGACCGGCACACCAGCGGCTGGCCCTGATCCGTCTGCAAATGCAACTCGTCGCCTGGCTGCATGGCGGCGATGGCGCCGAACCGATCGTGCTGGATGCGGCGGCGCTGGCGGGGCTGGAGGATGATCCCGTCCTGCGCCAACAGATCCAGGAAGCCTTTCAACGCGCCGCCGAGAGCCTGGGCCTGCCGTCAAAAGACGCGGTGATCGAGCAGATGGAAAGCCTTGCCTTTGAACTCGCCTTCATTGAATCCCTGCGCGAACGCCTGCTGGAACGGGTGCGTCAGATGGCGCGGCGGCTGGAGCGCCTGAGCCGGGGATTCCGCGGTGATACCGAACAGCGCGCAACGCTTGATCGGCTGCGCCATCTCAGTGGTGAAGCCCTGCGCCAGATCAGCCACCGGTTCGAACAGCAGGACGCCCAGGCTGGGGAGGTCATGGCGGCACTGCGCCACCTCGAAAGCCACCGCCACTTCATCCGCGCCAACCGTGACTGGCTCTATCGCAGCCACATGGCGTGGGAACCCCTGCTGGCCGACTGGGACAAAGCCGGGGAGGCGCTGAACGAACCGCTACGCGCACTCCTGGCCCGCACCTACCAGTTCCTCGCGCCCCGCTTCATGCCGGTGACCGAGTGGCTGAAACACCGCAAAACCAACCGCAAACCGGGTGCCGGTCCGCGGATGGAATGGTAGCGGCGCGCGTCAGGCGTCCCAGGCGATCACGAACCGCTCCGGCAGCGGTTTGCCCTGGAAGCTGAGCGGCTCGACCACCCGCAAATTGGGCCGCATCACGACCTGGCGGATGATTTCGGGGATGATGACGCCGCCGACATAACGGCCCATGCATTCGTGCAGGCCATAACCGAAATGGAAGGTGTTCACCTGCGGCGGCCGTGTGGGATCGAACGCATCCGGCGCGGGGAAACGCACGGGATCGTGCATCGCCGCCAGAACCAGCGGCAACACCGCGGTCCCGGCCGCGATCTCGGTCTGCCACGGCCGGCCGGCACCCAGCGTGTAAGCGGATTCAGCCGTGCGGAAGAGATAGGGGGAGATCGGGTCGAACCGCATCGCCTCCCACACATAGCCATCGAACTCGGTCGGATCGTCTGACTGCGCCGATGCGGCGGCGGAGGCCAGCGCCTGCGGCCGCTTCATCAACTGCGCCAGCGCCTGCGCGGTCGCCTGCGAAGAGGTCTCAACGGTGCCGATAAGAAGCCCGCCGATATTGAGGCCTTTCCATTTCAGCCCGTACTGGTCTGGGGTTTCGATATGGGTGCGCAGTATGCGCGTGACCACGTCATCCTCCAGCGGCAGATGCGCGAGGATCGCGGCCTCCCGCTTCAGCATGAGCTTGCCGATAAAATCCGCCAGCTCATGTTTGCAACGTGCGACATTGCTGTTCACCAGATCGCGGTCGGCAACGATATCCCAGGGATGATTGTGAAAGGCATCATACTGATTCCAGAACGACCATTCCCCCAGCTTACCGGCCGGGGCGCCGCTGAGGCCAAAATAGGATTCCACCACCCGGATCGGAATATGCCGCGTCAGGCCGGGCACCGCGTCGATCTGCCCCTTGGCCGCGTCCAGCGCGAGATTGGTTTCTTTCGCCACCAATGCCCGGATGCGAGGGATATCGGCCCGGTCGAGGAAAGCCGACATCGCGGACTTATCGCGGAAATGCACCTCGGTATCGTCCTGCGACATCAGATAGGGCTGCATTTTGTCGTGATAGGGCCGCACGCTGAACACCTGGTGCACCCGCAGAACTTCAATGACGTCGTTGAAATCCGCCACGAACGTGCAGACCGGGGTCTGGAGGATGGGCCGCTTCTCCCGCAACTCATTGACCAGCGGCAAAGCTTCGGTATCGAGCCAGCCCCTGATCAGCGCGAAGCGATCCGCTTCCGGTGTGGCGTCGATACGC
>CAIUPC010000390.1 GCA_903900905.1 uncultured Acetobacteraceae bacterium | reverse complement strand
CCGCCTGGTGCCGCATTCCTCCATGCGCAAGGTCATCGCCAAGCGCCTGACGGAAGCCAAATCCACCATCCCGCATATCTATGTCAGCATGGATATCGAGATCGACGCCCTGCTGAAGCTCGCCGCCGACCTCACCGAACGCTCGCCGAAAAACCGCGATGGCACCCCCGGACCCGGCGCCTTCTTCCTCTCGGTCAACGATATGGTGATCAAAGCCTCCGCCCGCGCCCTGCGCCTGGTGCCCGGCGTGAACGCCAGTTGGACCGATGACGGCATGGTCCTCTACGACAATGTCGATATCTCAATCGCCGTCTCCATCCCCGATGGCCTCATCACCCCGATCATCCGCAATGCGGACCGCAAGGGCCTGGCCGAAATCAGCCTGGAAATGCGCGAACTCGCTGGCCGGGCCAAACTCGGCAAGCTGAAGCTGGATGAATTCCAGGGCGGCGGCTTCTCCATCTCCAACATGGGCATGTTCGGCGTCACCGCCTTCTCCGCCATCATCAACCCGCCGCAGGCCGCCATCCTCGCCGTCGGCGCCGGCGCCAAGCGCCCGGTGGTGAAAGGCGGCGAACTCGCCGTCGCCACCGTGATGACCTGCACCCTCAGCGCCGACCACCGCGCCATCGACGGCGCCCTGGCAGCCCAGTTCATGTCCACCTTGAAGCGGGTGATCGAAGATCCGATCAGCCTGATGCTATGACCCTCCCCCCAGGCGTCACCCTGCGCGACGCGGCCCCCGGTGACGAGGGCACGGTCGCGCATTTCGTCCGCCGCCTCGCGGACTATGAAAAGCTGCTGCACCACGCCACGGCGACGGATGAGGATTTCCGCGTGGCCCTGTTCGGCACCCCGGCGCGGCTCTCAGCGCTGATCGTGGAACAAGCCGGCACCCCCATCGGGTTCGCCGTCTGGTTCTATGATTTCAGCACCTTCATGGGCAAACCGGGCCTGTATCTGGAGGATATTTTCGTCGAGCCCGAACATCGCGGCGGCGGCATCGGCAAGGCCATCTTCCGCGTGCTCGCCAAGCGCGCGCTGGCGGAAGGCTGCACCCGCATGAACTGGTCGGTGCTGGACTGGAACGCCCCGTCCATCGCCTTCTACCGCGCCCTCGGCGCCGTCGGGCAGGACGAATGGACGGTGCAACGGCTGGAAGGCGCGGCGCTCGCCGCGCTGGCGGCGGAATAGCGGAGAAACGCAGATGGCCGACCAAAGCTTCGATATCGTCATCCTCGGCGGCGGGCCCGGCGGCTACGTCACCGCCATCCGCGCCGCCCAGCTCGGCCTGAAAGCCGCGCTGGTGGAACGCGAACACCTCGGCGGCATCTGCCTCAACTGGGGCTGCATCCCCACCAAGGCGCTGCTGCGCACGTCGGAGATCAATCACCTGCTGCACCACGTGCAGGATTTCGGCTTCGCGCCGATCACACCGCAGTTTGATCTGGCGAAGGTGGTGCAACGCTCCCGCGGGGTGGCGAAGCAGCTGTCGCAGGGCGTGGCGCATCTGCTGCGCAAGAACAAGGTCACGGTGTTCGATGGCGCCGGCAAGCTGGCCGGGAAGGGGACTTTGGATGTCAGCAAAGACGGCAAGAGCGTCGCGACCCTGAAATCCCCGCACATCATCCTGGCGACCGGTGCCCGCGCGCGGTCCATTCCCGGGATCGAAGCCGACGGCAAGCTGATCTGGTCCTATAAGGAGGCCATGGTCCCCACCATGATGCCGAAATCCCTGCTGGTGATTGGCTCCGGCGCCATCGGCATCGAATTCGCCAGCTTCTACCTGAACATGGGCGCCGCCGTGACCGTGGTCGAAGTCATGGACCGGGTGCTGCCGGTGGAGGACGCGGAAATCTCCGGCCTCGCACGCAAAGCGTTTGAGAAGCAGGGGATGACGATCCTGACCTCCGCTGCCGTGAAGGGCGTCAAGAAGGGCGCCGACAACGTCACCGTGACGGTCGAGGCCGGTGGCAAGACGCAGGAGATCACCGTCGATCGCGTCATCTCCGCCGTCGGGATTGTCGGCAATACCGAGGGTCTGGGGCTGGAAGGCACCGGCGTCAAAGTCGATCGCACCCATGTCGTGATCGATGAATATTGCCGCACCGGGGAGCCGGGGGTTTACGCGATTGGCGACCTCGCCGGCCCGCCCTGGCTGGCGCACAAAGCCAGCCATGAGGGCGTGATGTGCGTCGAAAAGATCGCGGGCATCGCGGGCGTGCACCCGATGGACCCGCTGAACATCCCGGGCTGCACCTATTGCCGCCCACAGGTCGCCTCCGTCGGCCTGACCGAAGCGAAGGCCAAGGAAGCCGGGCATGAGATCCGGGTCGGCCGCTTCCCCTTCCTCGGCAATGGCAAGGCCATCGCGATGGGGGAACCGGAGGGCCTGGTCAAAACCATCTTCGACGCCAAAACCGGCGAACTCCTCGGCGCCCATATGATCGG
>CAIUPC010000389.1 GCA_903900905.1 uncultured Acetobacteraceae bacterium | reverse complement strand
GCATGACGCTGAACCTGAAGACCCCCGAAGCCCACGCCATCGTCATGAAACTGGCGGAGACCGCCGACGTGGGGGTGGAGAATTACCGCTCCGACGTGAAATTCCGGCTGAAGGTGGATTACGAAACCATCGCTGCGATCAATCCGCGCATCGTCTATGGCAGCATCTCCGGTTTCGGGCAGAGCGGCCCGGATGCGACGCGGCCGGGCGTGGACCAGATCGCCCAGGGCATGGGCGGCCTCATGTCCATCACCGGCCTGCCCGGTCAGGGCCCCGTGCGGGTCGGTATTCCGATCGCCGATCTGACGGCGGGGATTTTTTTGTCGCAGGCGATTTTGCTGGCGCTGATGCAGCGGGCGCAGACCGGCAAGGGCCAGTGGGTGCATACATCCCTGCTCGAAGCCCAGATTTTCATGCTGGATTTCCAGGCCTCCCGCTGGCTCATGGCGCATGAGGTGCCGGGCCAGGCCGGCAACGATCATCCGACCGGTATCCCGACCGGCGTTTTCCCCACCGCCGACGGCCATATCAATATCGCGGCATCGGGGCAGGGCCTGTGGGAGCGGTTCTGCAAGGCCATTGGCTGGGACGCGGCGCTCACCAACCCCGATTACGCGACCGGTGGCCTGCGCTCCAAAAACCGCAAGCAGGTCAACGAGGCGATCGGTCTGATCACGCGGACCAAGCCCAGCGCGCATTGGCTGGAGGTCATCAACAAGGCCGGAGTCCCCTGCGGGCCGATCAACGACATCGCCGCCACCTTCGCCGAACCGCAGACGCAACATCTGGGCATCGCGCGCACCATCCACCATCCCGCGCTCGGCGACATCAAGGTTGTCGGCCAGCCCATCAACCTGGGCGATGCGCCGCAGCCGGAGGCTTTGGGGCCGACCCCGGACCTTGGTCAGCATACCGACGCCATTCTGGGCGAACTTGGTTACGACGCCGCGGCGATCGCCGATTTGCGCGCCCGCGGTATAGTTTGAGGGGCGCGCGATGATTTATCCCACTCACCTGATCCCCACCACCGTCGTCGGCAGCTACCCGCAGCCGGACTGGCTGGTGAACCGCGAAACCCTGCACCACCACGGCGTGCCGCGCACCCACGCGCATGATGTCTGGCGCATCACCGGCGATTTGCTGGAACAGGCGCAGGACGACGGCACCATCCTGGCGATCCGGGAGATGGAACGGGCCGGCATCGACATCGTGACGGATGGCGAAGTGCGGCGCGAAAGCTACTCCAACCGTTTCGCTTTGGCTTTGGAGGGGATCGACACCGATCACCCCGGCGAGGTGAAATCCTCCGGCGGCCGCACCACGCCGGTGCCCCGCGTCGTCGGCCGCATCCGCCGGGTCGCGGCGGTGGAAACCCGCGATGCGCAGTTCCTGCTGCGCAACACCGGCCATGCCACCAAGATTACCCTGCCAGGCCCGTTCACCCTGTCGCAGCAGGTGCAGAACGATTTTTATAAGGATGAGGAGGAGATGGCGATGGACTATGCCATCGCCGTCAACCAGGAACTGCGGGATTTGAAAGCCACCGGCGTCGATGTGGTGCAGCTGGACGAGCCCTGGGTGCGGACCTCCCCCGAAAAAGCCACCCGATATGGCATCAAGGCGATCAACCGCGCGCTGGAGGGCATCGGGGGCATCACCGCCGTGCATCTGTGTTTCGGCTACGCGGCGGTGGTGGCGAACAAGCCGTCTGGCTACAGCTTTCTGCCACAGCTCGCCGATACGGTGGCGACGCAGATTTCCATTGAAGTAGCGCAACCAAGGCTCGATCTGGGCGTGCTGCGCGATCTGTCGGGCAAAACGATCATGCTGGGGGTGCTCGACCTCGGCGACAACACGGTTGAAACCGCTGAGACGGTGGCCGCGCGGCTGCGGGCCGGGCTGAAATTCGTGGATGCAACGAAGCTGGTCGCGGCGCCGGATTGCGGCATGAAATACCTGCCGCGCGATGTCGCCTTCGGCAAGCTGAAGGCGATGGCGGAGGGCGCGGCGATCGTGCGGCGGGAACTGGCGGGTTAACCCGCCCGCGCCGCCGGCTTTTTCGCTTCCACGGCGGCAAACCTCGCATTACGCTCCAGGCTCTGGCCGCCTGAACAGAAGGGGAGCACACGATGTTCGAACCAGCGCGTTTCATCGCCGATTGCGAAGCCGCGATGCAATCGGGTGGCCAACCGGCTGTGCGTGCCCTCATGGCTGAAGCGGTCTCTGACCGGGCCGCCGTTATCGCCGCACTCGGCGAACCCAAGCGCGCGGGGATCGAGGTACTGCATACGTCGCCAATCCTGACGGTGCTGAATCTCGTTTGGGGGCCGCATATGACGGTCATGCCGCACAATCATCATATGTGGGCGGTGATCGGGATCTACGGCGGGCGGGAGGACAATATCTACTGGCGGACGCTGCCGGACGGCGCGCGCTGGCCGTTGGAAGCCGCCGGTGCCGGATCGCTGATGCCGGGGGATGCCTGTTCCCTTGGGAAAGACATCATCCACTCCGTCACCAACCCGCTGGGGAAGCTGACTGGCGCGCTGCATGTCTACGGCGGCGACTTCCTGCGCCAGCAGCGAGAAGAATGGCACGAGGAGACCCTGCAGAAAGGGCCCTACGACACAGCCAAGGCCCGCCGACTGTTCGAAGACTCAAACAGCCGGATCGGCGTGCGGTGATCGTTTCGACTGATTTTTTATCAGATAGGATTATTTATTAAATAAACGCACACCAAAACAGCGGATTAATACCGGACGCCCTTGATGTTAACCCATGGTGTCTCCCCCTCCCCTTGAGGG